>JAFQNY010000055.1 GCA_017395765.1 bacterium | reverse complement strand
GTCTTTTGAAAAATCTCCGTAACCCGTTAAATAAGAAGCTTCTTCTAAATTAGAAACATAAGTAATAATTTCCGGTTTATATTCTTTTGGTGAAAAAACTTTTTCAGTAAATTCAGAATGTTCTTCCGTGAAATCATTTATCGGGTCCGAAGTTAATAATTTTGTTTTGAAACCTTTAAAACTTTCATATCTAGCCTGAGAAACTTTTTTTGCAACTATACCTAAGATTTTCTTAGGATTAATTAACTTGCGAATTTCTTCATCTTGCTTTTGTCCGACTTGAAGCTTAACGACTTCAATTCCTGATTTCACCTCTTGATCTGCTTGCAAATGATAACGCCCGTCAACAAATAAATAAATTTTATCTTTTGTAACAAGCGCATCTCCTGTTGAACCTGAAAATCCGGTTAACTTATACCTTGCATTTTCAGACAACTCTGAATACTCTACCAAATATTCATTTGTAGAATTTACTAATAAATAGTCAATTTTAAGTTTTTTTAATAGCTCTCTCATAGTAATAATTAGGTATAGCTTGTTCGCTTAAGAAACAAACTTGTGTATATTTACCCCTCGTCAATTCCTGTACATTTAATTAAATGCCAACCAAATTGAGTTTCTACAGGTTCGGATATTTCACCTTCCTTTAACGCAAAAGCTGCATCCTCAAAAGGTTTAACCATCATACCTTTTCCAAACCAACGTAAATCACCGCCATCACGACCTGAAGGACATTTTGAATAATCTCTTGCTAAATCTTCAAAAGAAACTCCGTTATTAATGTCCAATAAAAGGTTTTCCGCTTCTTCTTTTGTAGCAACTAAAATATGACTTGCTCTTATTTTCATAATATATTCTCCTTCTTAACAATATAATTATTTTAACATTAATATCGTACATAATAACCTTTTTGTAACAAATTCTTAATAAAAAGTAAATTATCACCACGAAAAATTTTTTATTAATATATAGGCACTATAGGGGAAATATTATGTTTAATTATGATTATGTGGCAGCACATAAAAACGGAAATTTGTCTGATTTTTTACTGTCAAAAGCTCAAGTTTATGATAGAGACGGAGTCGAAGGACTTAATAAAATAGAATATAGTCAATTTCAACAATGGTTTAAGAAAAAAGACATTGAAACCTATGGGCTGGATATAATTAAAGTATCAAGAGCCGAAAAAAGAGAATATTATGATGAAAAACTTGTACCTGAGCATATAAAAAACTCTGATGCAGTAACCGAAAAACAAAAAGAGACGCTAAAAACTTTAAACAAAACAAGAGAAATTACTCTTTTTGGAGCGTTAATAGGAGGAGCTTTAGGTAGCTTAGGCAGTATGGCAGGTAAACCGACAATACTTGCAGGTATTGGGTTCAGAGCGGGTGTAGCCGGTCTTGGCATCGTAGGTGTTTTAAGTTTGGTGAACTTAATCTACAAAAAGAGTTTAGAAAAACAAATAGCAAACGCTGAAAATTAATCTTGATTTAAATTCTTATTATTTAATAAATCAAGAACGTAAAAAAAGACAATCTTTTATCAAAAGTGGTTGATATTTCTATGCAAAACTGATTGTTGCACCTGTTTCAGAAGCTTTTTTCAATTTAGTTGCCAAATTTTGCAATGCATTGTATCTTTGTGTTTCGTAAGCCTTGCCTTGGAAAAAGTCTATAGGCTCACCCAATCTTCTTGCATATTCTTTAGGAGTTATTGAATCAATTGTTTTTAAAATTTCTTCTCTACAGCTCTGTGGCATTTTTGAATAAGAAGATTTAGAACTGTTTACACTATCTATTAAAGCCTGTTTAAAACTATCCAAACCTTTTGCAGCTTTAGAATGAAAACTATTAAATCCGACATCCATATACTTATATTTTTCAGCAATGTTGATATCTTCCAGTATTTGAGCGAAAGTAGCATTTTTCTTTAACCCTCCGATTAAAAGCATTTTTAAATCGAGATATGCATTGGTCTCAGAAAGTGGCCCGCAAGAAGGCTTACTCACTAATGATAAAATGTTTTCAACCGATGTTGTTTCCGGCAAACCCAGTCTTTGAGCAAAAAAAGCTTTGTTTGAAGTTATAATTTTTTTAGCAGCCTCTTGGTTAAGAATCAACGTCCCGACATCAGGATTAAGCGATTCAATAACACGGACCGTATCGCTCCTTAAACCATCAAATATGTCAGGCAAAACAGAATATTCCATCATTCCGGGAGTTGAACCTCCGGCAAAAGACAACAAATCCTGTTGCTTAACCATACTGTTAAAATGATTCATTAACTTTTGACGTTCTTTTGGTGTTAAATCTTTAAACAGTTCTAAGTTCGCAAAATCTATTCCACGCTCATACTTTAAACCTTCATCAACAAGCTCATTAAGTTGTTCTAAAGTAAGTTTTGGAGCTGATGTCACGACAGGTGCCGGTGCAGCAGCAACAGAAGAAACAGCATTATTAGTATTTTTTAAAACATTTTTAGCTGTAAGTGATTTTGCCAAATTTTTACCGAGAAAAACTGTTGTGGCAATTGTCGCAATTGTAATAACCGGATGTTTTATTGCTTCTCTAGCCAAATTACTAAAAAAATTCTTGTCATTCAATTCTGCTCCGTCAGCAGTTTTGTTATCCAGCCAATTTGCAAAATTTTCAAAACCGGCTTTTCTGGCTGTATTTGCAGACCAGTCATCACGAAGAAAGTCCGCAAACATATTCATCCCTGCTTTTCTGGCAGAAGCAGCAAAAATATTATCATCCTCTTTTTGAATAACTTTCTGAGTTATCTTTCTTGAAACATCCTGAACAGATGGTTTTGCATCAGTTATGTCAACTGTTGTCATAAATTTCTATCTCCGTACCCTAAATGTATTTATTATAAAAAAGTATTTTTTTATTAAAAAATTTACTAAAAAAAAGAAATTATTAACAATTGTTTACATAAAAAAGCTACTAAATGTCGTTTCTCAAATATAATTTAATTTTTGCCTGTTTTTATTAAATTTTTGAACAAAAATTTTTTAATTTCGCTTCAATAATAGAAACATAAATTTGATACTAAAAACCTCTGTTAGCTAAAAATAATTTTAATAAATACCTCAATATCAGCCAAATACAAATAAGCAGATAAAGAACCGGAAAGGGGTTATATGAAAAAATTTTTATACTGTTTTATTTTTTGTCTATGTTTTTTTCTAACCTCAGCTCAACCAAGTTCTGCAACAGGGGGTGTTTAAATTTTTTATTTTAAATTCTTTCTCTTAATTTTTTTGTAACAAATTGTAAAAAAAAATGTGTGTCTTAGCAAAAAATAATATCACGTGTTTTATAATAATATCTCAATCAAGAAAGGATATTTTTTATGAAAGTAAATTTCAACACAAATCATTCAAACGTTTCTGCTAACAAATCAAATCAAAACCCTAGTTTTGGAAAATTTGTAGCTGAAAAAAAGGCTATGGAAGTAGTAAAAAAACAATATTTAGAGATGGCAAACCCATATGATCTTGCAAAGATGAACGCTTTTGCTGAGACTTTTAAAAAATGTGTGAAGTCTTTATCTGAATCTCCTTTGGTTGCTCATCTAAAAGTAACAAAACCTAAGAATGTGTTAGTTATAGAAGTCAAAGATACAGTAGAAACACCTTATTTTGCATCTTTTGCCCCTTACACTACATCTCAAAGCAGAGCTGAAAATTTGGAATTTTTAGAACGTGCAGAACGCTTTGCTAGAAAAACAGTGCTTGAACATGAAGAATTAGCGAAGTTAATCGATGGATGTGATATTGAGCTTGTTGATACTATGGTTGCTCAACCTAAAGTTAGTGTAGAAACTCAAAAACTGGCTGAAACCTTGCAAGCTAAAGGTAAAATTGATGAAGAAGAAACCATAACAAATTTTGGTAAACCTGCAACTAATTCTTTGGATTGGCCTTGTTAATAAAGTAAAGATAGTTCTATATTAAAAAAGACCTCTGTTTGTTCAGAGGTCTTTTCTTATCTGTTTTTTATAATTTTCAATGTATCAGGAATTCCACTTTTCATTTCTAACATTTTTTCTGCTTCAAGCATCGATTGTTTAATATTATGTCTGTTTATACCATTTATCAACAGTAGCCCTGTTGTAATTGCCAGAAGTAAATAGGTCGGCTTTACCAAGCCGACTTTATTTATTGTTGGCATAGTAATGCCAACCTATAATTTTTATTTACCCTTTCAAAATTCCCAAAGGTGTCATTTTACCCAAAACAACCAAACTAAGTGTCTCGTCGTAAAATTAGGCTTTTAACCAATAATTACTTTGCTTTTAAGGCAATACCTAAAATAACCACACTATCCGTCTGAGTATCAAATGAGTATGTATTTTAACACTCGATTTGAGAAGAAAGAACACTGCTTTTGAGAATCTCAAAAATTGTAGGTCAAGCATTGCTTGACATTAAATTTATTGTCAGGCTGTGCCTGACCTACAAACTTATTATTTTTTCTATTTTTTGTTTGTAATATTGATATTTTGTTAAATCTATAAAATTACGTTGTGTATTTGATATAACTATATTGCAAATATTTAAAGCAGTGTGATAATTTTCTATTGAAATGTAATTTTCTATAAAAGTTAATAATTTTAAATTAAGTATTTCAAGGATAACATCTTTTTCTACTAAGCAAGCACCCCCCCAACAAGTAAAACCTATTGCTTGTAATAATATTGGCAAAAACGTTATATATGATGACATTAACGGTATGACTAATGCTAATAAAGAAATAATTGCTCCGATGAATATTGTTTTTTCAAAATAAGTCCATTTATATATAATAAATGTAAAAAGTGTGAATAATTGCATAATTATAAGATAATAAGAGATCATATCTATATTAGTATTCATAATATAATGATAAAGATCGAAGATAATAAGCAACCAAGAAATTATTAAAAATATATCAAATATACCCC
>JAFQNY010000054.1 GCA_017395765.1 bacterium | reverse complement strand
TTTTCAGTTCAAGCGGATTATACAAGCTTAATTTCACGGATTTTCAGTCAGTTGTCAAACTAACATCAATAGGATTAAGTTTTATAATTTTTTTTGGAGGGTTTTGTACTGAATGGAAAAAGGCTAAACCGGTAATCTATAGAGCATCAATATTATCGACTTTTGGAGTCTTGTTTACTGCAATATTAACCGGAATGTTTTGTTTTTGTGTTTTAAAACTAAATATACCGGAGAGTTTTTTAATAGGTTCGGTTATTGCTTCAACGGATGCAGCAAGCGTATTTTCCATATTGAAATCTAAATATTTGAATTTAAAAGAAAATACAGCTCCGCTTTTGGAAATAGAAAGCGGAAGTAATGATCCGATGTCATATGTTTTGGTTGTACTTTCGATAGCGTTGTTTCAGAATAATAGCGGAGATTTTATTCTAATTTTGTTTTTTAAACAAATTTTATTAGGAGTTTTAATAGGTTTTTTTATTGCAAAATTGGGTTTGTTAGTTTTTAAGAAAACGGATATTATTACAGACGGAAATGATAGTCTTTTTATAATAGCTTTAGTTTTTATTTCATACGCAATCGCTGAAAAAGTTAACGGTAATCCTTTTTTGGCAACTTATTTTTTAGGAATAATTTTAGGAAATTCTTATATAGATAACAAGGAAGCTATTTTAAATTTTTTTGACGGAATAACTAAACTTGCGCAGATTGGAATCTTTTTTGTTTTGGGTTTGTTTGCAATTCCGCTTAAGGTCAAAGAAATTTTTCAGACAGGAATATTGATTTTTTTATTTTTAACTTTTTTAGCAAGACCGATTGCGGTTTATCTTTTGTTAAAACCGTTTAAGTCTTCGAACGGACAAATATTTTTAACTTCTTGGGCAGGATTAAGAGGTGTTGCTTCAATAGTTTTTGCAATAATTGCTACGGACAGTAGCTTAAATCTTCGTTATGATTTGTTTCATTTAGTTTTCTTGATATCAATACTTTCTATAGCTATTCAAGGTACATTATTACCAAGTGTTGCTAAAATCTTTGATATGATAAATTATGAGATTGATATTAAAAAAACATTTATGGATTATAAGGAAGAGTGTGTAATAAAATTAATGCAGATTACCGTTCCCTTTAAACATTTTTGGGTTGGTAAACGTATAAAAGATATAGAGTTCCCCGATAAAGGATTGGTTATAATAATTAAGCGAGGAAATCATAAAATATTACCGCATAAGAATACAAAAATCCAATCAGGAGATAAAATAACTTTAAGCATTCCGTCTTCTGAAGAAGATTAAATAAAAAAAACGGGTCTTGAATGACCCGTTTTTTGTTATTACATTCTGAAATCTTGTGCATATTCCGCGCGTTGGTTAACGTAATTTCCCGGAATTTGGTTGTCCGATTCAGCTCTTCTTCTTTCGAGTTGAACCTGACCGTTTTTAACAATTTCTTGTAATTGATTTAAGTTTTGTTCAAGACTTACTAAAACTTGTTCTGCATAAACAGATGCTCCGTCTTTTGTTCTCAAAGAATCATCAATAGCTTGATTTCTTAGTGCGTCAGCTTCTTCCAAAGCTTTTCTTTTAATATCTTCACATTCTGAAACAACTTGATCTTTAATTTTTTCAGCTTCTTTTTGAACAGCTCTAAGTAAATCTGATTCACTTAATAATCTGTTAGCTTCGGCTTGAGCGTCTGCAACAAGTTTTTCTGCTCTTTGTTGAGCCTCATATTGTAATTCGTCTTTTCTTCTAAGTAGAGCTTTAGCTTCTTTTACCTCATCCGGCAAAGCTGCATATAATCTGTCAAGAATGTTTGTTACAACATCTTTTTTCACAACTGTTAAATGGCATCCCAACAAAGGAAATCCCTTATCTAATGCTTCGTCTAATTCGTCCAATAATCCATAAAGTACATCTAGTTGTGAATTCATTTTCTACTCCGTTTTTTTTGTTTGATAGTCAATAGAATTGTACAACAAACAAAAAATAAAAGTCAATTAATTATTACGGAGAGAAAAAACTTTGATTAAAATTTTAAGTTAAGCTTACCAAATCTTCTCTTAAATGTTTCAAATAAGTATCAGATATGTTTATTAAATTTATAGAGTTTATTTTATAACAAGATCCGATGAAAAATTTCTTCTTAGCTGTAGCAATGAGCAATTGATAAGTTTTTAGACTCCTTAACGCTCTTGGGTTTGTTTTTGCTATATTTTTGTATTCTTCCGGTAAGCAACCTTCTATACAACATAGAATGTCATCAATTGTATTTTTCTTAACAAAACTTGCAGTTCCGATTTTTATGGTCGGGTTATTGGTAACTGTATCTTTTAATTTTCTGATATGGTTATTAACCGTGCTAATCGACTCATCGATATTATACATAAAACACCTCTTATCTTAATTATAACAAATATTAAGATTAAATCAATTATTTAAAATTTTGATTTCGGTTTTTGTATTTTGAATTTTATGTTAGAATCAAAAAGAGGAAACTATATGCAGAAAATAATTATTTCACCTTCAATATTAAGTGCTGATTTTATGAATTTGGAAACTGAAATAAAATCGATTCAAGAAGCCGGTGCTCAGTGGGTGCATATAGATGTTATGGACGGTCACTTTGTTCCGAATATTTCAATCGGAGTTCCTGTGGTGAAATCTATCAGAGGAAAAACTGATATGTTTTTGGATGTTCACTTAATGATAGAAAATCCTCAAAAATACATAAAAAGCTTTGCTCAAGCCGGTGCTGATTTAATAACATTTCATTATGAAGCGTGTGCGACTGATGTAGTAGAAGTGATTAAATTAGTAAAATCTTTTGGCAAAAAAGTTGGTATTTCCATTAAACCGAATACTGAACCGGAAGTGATTTTTCCGTATATAAATGAACTTGATTTAGTCTTGATAATGACTGTTGAACCCGGTTTTGGCGGGCAAGAATTTATGCATGATTGTGCTTTAAAAATTCCTAAAATAAGAGAAATTGCGCATGAGAATTTAATTATACAAGTTGATGGCGGTATTAATAACCTAACGGGTAAAATTTGTACTTCTTTGGGAGCGAATTCACTAGTTGCCGGAAGCTATATATACGGGGCAAATGATTATAAAAAAGCTATTGATTCTCTTAGGTAACCTTGTGGTTAAGTGAATTAATAATTGTGTAAGTTTAAAATAAGATTATGAGTAATATTTTAGAAATTAAAAATTTAGATTTATTTTTTAAAGCTGAAGAAAAAGAGTTCCAAGCTTTATATGATATAGATTTAGCATTTGAAAAAGGTAAAATCCACGCAATTGTCGGAGAATCAGGTTGCGGAAAAACTATGACGGCGATGTCAATAATGAGACTTTTACCTAAGACTGCTTGCATAAAAAACGGTAAAATTTTGTATGGAGATAAAAATCTTTTAGAGTATAAAGAAAAACAAATGCGAGAATTGAGGGGGAATAAGATAGCATTGATTCCTCAAGATCCGATGACTTCCTTAAATCCGCTATATACGATAGAAGATCAATTGATAGAATCTGTAAGGGCCCATGCGAAAGTTTCAAGACAACAGGCTTTAAGAAAAATAAAAAATGTTTTAAATTTGGTAAGTATTCCTGATATTGATAAAAAAATAAAATCATACCCGCATGAGTTTTCCGGCGGAATGCGTCAGAGAATAATAATAGCGATGGCATTAGCGTGCAATGCTGATATAATTATTGCCGATGAGCCGACAACGGCGTTGGATGTTACTATTCAAAAACAGATTATGGATTTGTTGTTAGAAATAAAAAACGAATTAGGGACAACGATAATCTTGATATCACATGACTTGGCTCTTGTCAGTAATTATGCGGATACGGTTACTGTTATGTATTCCGGGAAAATAGTTGAAAAAGCCGAATCGGCAGAATTTTTTAGAAATCCGAAACATCCGTATTCAATAGCTCTTTTGAATTCTTTACCAACAGCAAAACCTTCATTAAAACTGAAAACCATAACAGGCGCTCCACCTGCTATAAGTGAGCAAATTTGCGGATGTAAATTCCATCCGAGATGTGATTTTTTTGAAGAGGGTTTATGTGATAAAGAAGTCCCTAATCTTGAAGAAAAATCCGTGAAACATTTTAGTGCATGTTTTAAATTTTAGTTCATGTTAGAATTAATTTATGTTTACAGGTATCGTTGAAGAACTTGGAAAAATTCAAAGTATAGATAAAAAAAGTATAACCGTAGCTTGTGAGTGTGTTTTAGATGGGATAAAGCTCGGTGATAGTGTTGCGGTGAACGGTATTTGTTTGACTGTTGTTGACATAATACCGAGAGGTTTTGTTGCAGATGTTTCAGAAGAAACATTTCGAATTACGGCGTTAGGGCAATTAAAAGCCGGTGACTTGGTGAATTTGGAACGAGCACTCAGGGCTGACGGACGTTTTGGCGGGCATATTGTTTCAGGACACGTTGACGGTTTGGCTAAAGTTGTTGAAATTAAGAAAAAATCTGGGTTCTATGATTTTGTTTTGGAGCTGAATCCTGAACAAACAAAATATGTTGTGAAAAAAGGTTCTATAACAGTAAACGGAATTAGCTTAACAATTGCAAACAAAGATAAAAATTTTGTAAGTATGGCAATCATCCCTCATACCTTTGAATACACAAATTTGAAAACTCTGAAAATTAATGATTATGTAAACATTGAAGTGGATATTATAGCAAAATATGTTGAAAATTTTTTATCAACAAGTGATAATGAATCAAGGATAAGCCTGAAATTCTTGCAAGAACATGGTTTTTAGGGGAATTTTACAGAAATGACAGACACAAATCAATTTAATACAATAGAAGAAGCGTTAGAGGATTTTAAATCCGGTAAACCTTTGCTTGTTGCGGATGATGAAGATCGTGAAAATGAAGGTGATTTAATTTGTTCTGCTCAATTTGTAACTCCCGAATTGATTAATTTTATAACAAAAGAGTGCAGAGGTCTTGTTTGTTTGGCTATAAGTCAAGAGATTGCTGATAAAATGGAATTGCCTCAGATGGTACAAAGAAATACCGACTCAATGCAAACAGCATTTTCTTTAAGCATTGACGCTCATCCTAAATTTGGGGTTACAACAGGAATATCAGCATATGACAGAGCTAAAACCATTGAGGTTGCAATAGCTCCTGATGCAATCCCTTCTGATTTGGTAAGACCCGGACATATGTTCCCTTGTGTGGCTAAAAAGGGCGGTGTTTTAAAAAGATGCGGACATACAGAGGCGGTTGTGGATTTGGCGATGATGTGCGGACACAGACCGGCAGGTGTTATGTGTGAGATAATGTCTGAAAACGGAACAATGGCTAGGCGTGATGAGTTGCATGCTTTTGCGAGGAAACATAATATTAAATTCATTACGGTCTCCGATTTGATTGCTTACAGATTGCAACAAGAGCGTTTTGTAAAACGTGAAGTTGAGACTTTTTTGCCGACTCAATTTGGAGATTTTAATATTGTAGGATATAAAGATACAATTTCAGGCTGTGAGCACGTTGCTTTGGTTAAAAACGACGGCTCGGATAAAATTCCTCTAGTAAGAGTACATAGTGAATGCTTAACAGGAGATATTTTTCATAGCTTGAAATGTGATTGTAATTGGCAGTTGCATCAGGCTTTAAAAATGATACAAGAATATGGTAAGGGTGCACTAATATATCTAAGAGATCATGAAGGACGTGGAATTGGTTTAATAAATAAGTTAAAAGCGTATAATTTACAAGAGCAAGGTCAAGATACCGTAGAGGCGAATGTGTCTTTGGGTTTTGCTCCGGATTTAAGAAATTATGGGGTTGGGGCTCAAATTATTTTAGACTTAGGGTTTAATAATTTTAATCTTATTACGAATAATCCGAAAAAGATTATAGGTTTAAAGGGGTATGGATTAACTATTAACGAAAATATTAATATTGCTTCAGAAGTTAATAAATACAATGAAAAATATATAACGACAAAAAAAGAAAAAATGCATCATTTAATGTAAAGGAAGTTTGTAATGGCAGAAATGAATTATGAAGTAGAATTACTTGACAAAAATACGTTCAAAATATTTAAAGGAGTTTATAACGACTTTAAATCCAAAGCTGTCAACGAATATAAATTTGAATTACCTCCTCTTGAGTACGAGGAATTTATTGATGCTTGTGAAAAAGATTATTTGAAATGTATTGTTTTAAAAGAAAATAATATTCCTACTGCATTTTTGGTATATGTAACTAGTATTTCTGAAGGAATAGAGCTTAATATTATTCATTGTTTGGGTACCGAAGATGAAGTTTTAAAACAAAAATTACTTATCGAAAAGTTTTTGGAATTAACGGAAGTTGAGCGTAAAACAAAAATAGTTGCTTATCCGATGTTAGGCCATCAATCTGTTTATACTGCGGAAATGTCTAAATTCGGATTTAAGTTTGTAGGTTTAGCTGTTTTGAGATTTATTGTAGGTAATGCTTCTTCTGAACGTATTCTTGAAAATGTAAAATTATCAGAAAAACCTGAAGGGTACAGAATAATCAGTTATTCCGATTGTTACAAAGAAGATGCTATAAGGGTTATTCATGAGGCTTTTCGTGATACTCAAGATGCATTGTTTGATTCCAGATTCAAATCTTTGGAAGGAACTGCAGATATTATCGGAAAAATTGTGGAAGATGTTTATGGCGAATTTTTGCCGGAAGCAACATCTGTTTTGTTACATGAAGATGTCGTTTGCGGTTTTGCCTTTGCAAATGTTACCGGTGGTAAAATCGCAAGTATCCCTCTTGTTGCAATTGATAAACATCATAGAGGAAAAGGTTTGTCCGGACATTTGTTGAATAAAACACTAAAAACTCTTGTTGATTGGACAAAAATAGGAAAACGAGATTTTTCTGAAATCAATGTAACGACAGAAACAAATAATTACAAAGCTTTGAAAATGTATAGGAAAATGGGGTTCAGAGAAGATTTCTGTTATCCTCAAGCTTATTTGATACCTAAAAAGAAATAAATAAATTAAAAAAGTCCGGAAAATTATTTTTCCAGACTTTTTTCTAATATGAACTCGATATGTTTTGTTATTGAACGCTTATTTGATTCAGCTTCTTTTTTTATTTTTTCAAATAAAATCCTGCTAAGTCTTAAAGTGAAAACTTTTTCGTCTTGTTTATCCATAATCTATCCTTTTTATCAATTTTATAAATTAAAAACGAAATTATCAAGCTTTCTATTTGACATCATTTTGATGGCATGGTATTATTTTTTTATGATAAATTGTTATGAAAAATTAAATGAAATTGAGGAATTATTAAATCAAAATCATTGTTGGACAAATTTAATCCTTGGATATTGTTTAGAAAAAACGGAT
>JAFQNY010000053.1 GCA_017395765.1 bacterium | reverse complement strand
TTTTATCAATTAAAAATTTAGCTACATTCAAGTTGGTTTTAAGTAATAACTAGTAATAGTAAAAAAAAAGACTTTTAAAAGGTCTTTTTTTTTATTGTTTTTTATATTAAGTTTTGTTACACTAATTAAACGATGTGAAATTTCATTAGTTTAATATACTTTATATATATAATAAAGTTAAAACAGGTCTATAAATTTGTGTTAAATAGTAGTATAATAAATACAAAAGGGAGAGCTCCGTCATGATTAAGAATTTTAAAAAACAAAGTCGAATTGATGATTTAAAATGTCTGGCAGGATTACTTATAATTTTTCTTTTTGTAGCTTGGTTATGCACACCTCCTGGCAATAAATTTGCTCAAGTATGTTTGTGGGGAAATAAGACTCAATATTTTATTGCAAAATTAATGAATAAGTCTGAAATAAAAGTTTATGCTTATCATCATAAGAATGCTATCTATTTAGCAAAAATGAATCAAAAGAATGAATCGTTGGCTGAGATTGATAAGGCGATTGAATCTTATCCGACATATATGCCGGATGATGTTTTATATTCAATGTACGCTGACAGGGCGGAAATTAAGTTGTATTTTGGAGAACAACATGGAGCTTTAGAAGATTTACTTCGTATAAAACAACGTAATATGTTACAAAATTTCAAAGTAGCGATGTTATTAAAAGAGCATGGTAAAACCAATGTTGCTTTGAATGTTTGTAAAGAAATCTTGAAAAATGAACCGAAAGCATATGCAGGTTATGCTTGCTATGCAGATCTTTATGCTAATTCAGGTAATTATGATAATTCGCTTAAAATTATGGATTATTTAATCTTTAAAAATCCTGAAAGACCTACTTATTATTTAGATAGAGCATACTATAGAGCGTTGGCCGGTGACTCTGCCGGAGCTTTGCTCGATGAAAATAAGGCAAAAGAATTATTGCCTTCCGCAGAGCCTTTAAAAGCAATTACAATTGTTGAAGACTCAATTAATCCAAAAATCATAATTGCTAAAACAAAATGTTAACATAAAATCTTAATATTTAATTAATAAACAGCCGGTATTTTTGTTTTAAAATAGTATTATACCAGATTGAAGGAAATACTATGAAACATTCAGAATACTCGGCTGTTGTTGTAGGTAGCGGGATTGCCGGTTTATATATAGCACTAAAACTTTCTAGCATGATGACATTACCCGAAGGGATTTTATTGATTACAAAATCGGAACTCGGTGAAAGTAATTCTAAGTATGCGCAAGGCGGTATTGTTGGTGTATTAAAGGATAATAAAGCTGATAATGTAGAAATTCATATAAAAGATACTATAAAAGCCGGTGCCGGTATTAACGACGAAGCTGTTGTAAGATACATTTCTGAAATTTCGAATGATGTTATTAATGATTTAATTTCATTCGGTGTGAATTTTGATAAAGATTCAAACGGAAATTTGAATTATACATTGGAAGCTGCTCATAGTGTACGCAGAATATTACATGTCGGCGGAGATGCTACTGGAAAAGGGATTGTTACTGCTTTAATTAATAAAATTAAAGCGGATTCTAATATAACAATCGTAGAAAATTCTATGGCGGTAGAACTGTTGGTTAATAATAACAATGAATGTAAAGGGCTTGTTTTATATAATGATTTAACTAATGAACACGAAATAGTTTATACTTCTGCAACAATAATTGCTACAGGCGGTGTCGGTCAGGTTTATAAATATACAACAAATCCTGATTGTGCAACAGGTGATGGGGTTGATTTAGCGTATAATGCAGGTGCTATAATAAAAGATATGGAATTTATACAATTCCATCCGACAGCATTAGCTCTAAACCCAAAAAGCAAAAATCGATTTTTAATTTCTGAAGCAGTGCGTGGTGAAGGTGCAAAACTTGTTGATTCAAAAGGTGTTGAGTTTATGTCCTCATATCATGACAAACGAGAACTTGCTCCAAGAGATATTGTAACAAGAGCAATTTTCAATGAGATGCAAAAAAGTAAATCTCCGAATATGTTTTTGAATGCATCTATTATTGATAAGGCTAAGTTAATGATGAGATTTCCGACAATTTCATCAAAATGTTTAGATAATGGTGTTGATATAACAAGTTCGCCGATACCGGTTGCTCCTGCTGCTCATTATACAATGGGTGGAATTAAAGCCACTGTACAAGGAAAAACTTCCGTAAAAGGTCTGTATGCTATAGGTGAGGTTGCTTCAACCGGTTTTCACGGAGCTAACAGACTGGCAAGTAATTCCTTGCTTGAGTGTGTTGCTTGTGCTTATGAACTTGCTGATTGGCTTTCTTTTGCGAACTTAACCATACCTAAAAAAATTGATTCAAATATAATGAAAACTCTTGAGCTTTATTCAAAACCGATAAGTGAGACAAATTATGATATTTATTCTTTGAAACAAGAATTAAAAGATTTAATGTGGGATAATGTCGGTATAATTCGTACTGAAGAAAAATTGAACTTAGCAAAAAAGAAAATAGAATCTTTAAAAACAAACTTCAAGAGAGATCGTAAATGTTTAAATAAGGATGAGTATGAATATAGAAATATGCTAACTGTAGCAGAATTAATTACTAATGCGGCTATTGAACGTAAAGAATCGATAGGTGCGCATTGTCGTAAAGATTCAATTAAGAAGGAGATTGCAAATGTTAAATAGGTTTTTTATAGAAGAACATGTAAAAAAAGCTTTGGAAGAAGATATCGGGTTTGGTGATATTACAACAGATTATTTAACCAATGAAGAAGATATAATGAAATGTGAATTAAACTCCAGAGTTGAAGGTGTGTTGTGCGGAAGAACGGTTTTTGAAACAGTATTTAAGATACTTTCTGATAAAGTTAAAGTAACTTTTTATAAAAAAGACGGCGATGTTATAAAAAAAGGCGATAAACTTGCTGATATTGAAGGTCCTGCTCGCTATGTGTTAATGGGTGAAAGAGTTGCTTTAAATTACATACAAAGAATGAGCGGAATTGCCACTGAAACAAATAAATATCAAAAAGCTATAGGCGAATTTAAAGCTAAAATAGTTGATACAAGAAAAACAACTCCTCTATTTAGAGCTTTTGAAAAGTATTCCGTAAAAATTGGCGGCGGAAGTTTACACCGATTCAACTTGTCAGATTATGCAATGATTAAAGACAATCATATTAAATACGCAGGTTCATTAACAAAAGCGGTAGAGAAACTTAGAGAACATATTTCACATGCACATAAAATCGAAGTTGAGTGTGATACTTTTGAACAAGTAAAAGAAGCTGTTAATTGTAAGGCTGATATAATTATGCTTGATAATATGAGTTTGGAACAAATGAAAGAATGTGTAAATTATATTAGCGGAAGAGCAATAGTAGAAGCTAGTGGAAATGTTAACCTGTCAACAATGCATGAAATCGCATCAACCGGTGTCGATATTATTTCCTCAAGTGCTATTGTAGCGAAAGCTCCGACTTTGGATTTAGGTTTGGATTGCAAATAATTTATTAAAAATAAAAATCCCTCTTAGAAAAGAGGGATTTTTTATACCTTATTAATATTATGCTTCAAGACTTAGTGCTCTATTTTCTTTTTCAACTTCTTTAATTTCGTCATAAAGTTTTTTAATACAATGATCAACAACTTCTGCATAACTTAATTTGTCAGCTGTAGTCATACCAGCTATTAATCCGACACCGAATCCTACGAAATCTGAGCCCAAAATTTTATGGTACCATTTTTTATCATACATATTAGCATATCTTTCAGCGGTTGCTACGGATGATTCCCACCAAGTGCCGTATCTTTCGTCAAAATTGCAACCATATTTAAGACCATCTTCTGTTGCATAATCATCATAAATTCCTTGCAACTGGTCAAGATATTTATTATCAATACCTAAAGAGGTTGCTTTATCTATAACTTGCTTGATTAAGTTCAACTTTTCTGTATTATAGTCATCATTCCCCTTTCCGTCATCTGTCATTTTTTCAAAGAATTTTTGACAGTAGTTCCATTTATCTTTAGCGTAAATACCATCAAGGAATGATATGATATTTTCTTGGTTTAAATTTGCTAAAGTATTTTTTACATGTCTATCTACATTATTTGGGGTATTGTTTTGATAAAGAACTCTGCTTACTTTAGCTCCGGAAGTTTGCATATTACCGTCAATTTCTTGTTTCTCCTTGGCAGTTGAGTTTGCAGACTTCAAATCAGACTCACTTATTGTCGTATTGGTAATTGTGTCACCATCAACTTTATAAATTTTTCCGTCTTCTTTAACTACAAATTTAACTTTACTATCATTAGTTTCTCTGACAACATATTCAACACCGTTTTCAGTTATGGTTTGAGATGTTGTTGTAGAATAATCTTCAACCTTATTTACAGTTTTTTCTTGTTTATTTTCATTATTAGCACCTTGAGTTGAAGTTGATGATGTAGTAGAACCTGCATTCTCGTCGTGTTCTACAACCTCAAGTTCAGCATTTGTTTCTACAGATTCAGTATAATCTGATAAAGAGAAGCCTTCTTTTTCTAAATCATTTGTTACTTCTTCTTTTAATAAATCCCGATCGAACATTGAAGGGTCAAAATCGCCGTAATAACGATTAGCATCTCTTCTTAGAACGTTCATTGCTGCTAATCTTGTATATGCATACAATTCGTCAAAGGCTTTTGATATGGTTTCATAATTTCTTGTTGAAGATTCAACTGCTTCTGTCAAAGCTTCTGCTTTTTCTTCAAGCAATGTTTTTGACTCTTCTTTTAGAGATTTAGCTACGTTATTAGCTTTATCACTAAGTTTTTTGCTTAAATCATTAATAAGAGTGTCGTATTGGTTGTTTTTCTCTGTGCTTGAAGGTTTTTTACCTTTTATGTATAAAATAATTCCTTTATTATCAGTTTTTCTGTATGAAGAATTCCAACTTGATATAACATCTAAAATTTCAATAGAATCATCTAATAAAATTTGTGATACTACGCCGGTTTTAGTTTCTAAGTTAGTATCGTTATTACTGCTGTTATCTAATGCTTTTCTTAAAACACTAATTTCTTTATCAATTTCTTCTCCTGTAAATTCATAACCGGTTTCTTTTAATCTTTTATAGAAAGAGTTTTTGTCATCTTTTCCGCCTAGTACGTTAACAGATTTGTTTTCTGTAATATATTCAACTATTGTTTCATCGCTAATTTTGGCGTAAGCTTTTTTGAAGTTTTCATAAACTTCTTTCATTGTTTTGTCTTTATTAACAGAAGATTTTAAATCCATTGCTTCTTTGATAACTGCTACTGTTTCTGTAGGGATATCATTGTCAAAGCTATATTTTTCATTTTCTTTTAAAATAGCTTCAACATATTTTTTCATTTTATCAAATTTAGCTTTATATTCTCTGTCTTCAGCTGTTTCGATTTTAACATTACCTGATGAGGTTGAACCTACTGTTGTTGTGTTTGCTCCAGGTTGCATCCAAGGATATAGAGTTTGAGTCCAAGCTCCTGCCGGTAATGGGTTAGAAGGTGTGCTGCAAGCTCCCGGTGCGTACCAAGATGAAAAACCTTGCGGATTGTTCATTCTCCAAGCGTATTGGTCTAGGCTTAAGTTCCAAATATTATTCATTGTTGATTCTAACGAACCCATACCAAATGTGCTGTATAAAAAATTGTTTGTTGTAACTATAGGTACATGGAAAAATGAAGCTCTTGCGATAGAGTCTTGAGCATATGTATTAAATAATCCTCTTTGGTATGCTGAAAATGTACCATTGCAAGTATCTGCTGCTGCTAAACTAAAATATGCTGGAAACATAATTTTCTCTCCATGTTGTCTCGTTATATATATAAAGTATTTAAATATTGTAAAATTGCTTATTTTGGAAAATTTTCTTAACAAAAGTTTACAATTTTTTTATATTTATATATATTATTAAAAAAAATAAGGTCGTAAGCTTGTTTAATAGCTAACGACCTCATTTTTAATACTTTATATTCTAAATTTTAATCAGTAAGAATTTAGTATCTTTTAAAGCCAATACTTTATGTTCTTTTTCTTTTTCAAACATAATAATTTGACCTTTCTTAACAACAAATTTTTCAGCGTTAAAATGGAATTCAGCTTCTCCTTCATATACATAAGCGCAAGCGTCGCAAACTGAAATATGTGAATCTAAGACTTCGTGTTTTTTTAATCCGATTACACTTAGGCTTGACTCACCTCTTTCAAGCAGAACATTTCTGTCAAAAAGGTTTTCTTTATTATCGACAAGTTCGTCTAATTCAAGTACATTGTAAAACATAGTATATCCTCCTTATTTATTAGTATTATTTTAAAGTGTATAGAATTTTACATTCACAAGTTAGGCTAAGTTTGTCTTGTAATCTTGTGTTGTCTTTATTAAAATATTGTTATCAGAGATTTCTTAGAATACGGAGAGTATTTAATTATGGCTAAAGGTTTATTTATAACATTTGAAGGTGGAGACGGTTGCGGTAAGACAACTCAGATTAAGTTACTTGATGAGTATTTAAGAAACAAAGGATACAAAACATTGTTAACAAGAGAGCCTGGTTCAAAAGGACTGGGTGTTAAGCTTCGAGAAATTTTATTAAATTACGACGGAGAGGTTTCTCCAACCTGTGAATCTTTTTTGTTTTTGGCAGACAGAGCACAACATGTTGATTGTATAATAAAGCCTGCAATCGACGAAGGTGTGATTGTTTTGTGTGATAGACATACTGATTCAACTGTTGCCTATCAAGGTTATGGAAGAGGGTTGGATTTAGCTCAGATAAATATGTTAAATAAAATTGCGACCGGCGGATTAAAACCGGATTTAACAATTGTTTTAGATGTAGATGTTGAAACATCTCAAGCTCGAGTCGGTCAGGAGAAAGACAGAATGGAATCTGCCGGAATAGAATTTTTTAAACGTGTAAGACAAGGTTTTTTAGAAATAGCAAGACAAGAGCCTGAAAGGGTAAAAGTAATTGATTCTAAACAATCTATTCAAGAAATTCACGCTAAAATCTTGGAGTTAGTAGCCAGATGAATTTAGAAGATTTACGTTTAAGAGTTATAAAAAATAAAGCAGGTTTTGAGAATTTAGACTCTGATTTGGTTGCTTTGGAAGAAAAATTACAGGATCCTTCTGTATGGGCAGATCAAAAGTTGGCAACAGAAATCGGCCAACAAGTCAGAGAAATTAAAGATAAAATTTCATTGTTTAAGAGTTGGGATATAATATTGGATGATGCGACAACTGCGTTTGAAATAGGTGATGAAGAGTTAATCAAGGAAAGTGAAATCTCATTATCAGAACTCGAAAAACAATTAGATAAATATGATATTCAGCAAATGTTATCAGGTGAATATGATGATGCGGATGCTTTTTTATCGATTAATGCCGGTGCCGGAGGAACGGATGCTCAAGATTGGGCTTCAATGCTTTTAAGAATGTATACTCGTTGGGCTGAGTCAAGAAATTGGAAAGTTGAATTAGTTGATAAATCTGACGGTGAAGAAGCCGGTATAAAATCAGCCACAATTAGAATTTCTGGAAGATTTGCATATGGATATACCAAGGCTGAAAAAGGTGTGCATCGTCTTGTGAGAATTTCTCCGTTTAATGCTAACGGTAAAAGACAGACAAGCTTTGCGTCTTGCGAGGTTTCTCCGATTATTGCCGATTATGAAAAAACTATTGTAATACCGCCTGATGATTTAGAAATTGATACTATGAGATCAGGAGGAGCAGGCGGACAAAATGTTAATAAGGTTGAAACAGCAGTCAGAATTCTGCATAAACCTTCCGGTATAGTAGTTAAATGTCAACAAGAGCGTTCACAATTGCAGAATAAAGAAAATGCAATGCAGATGCTTGTATCAAAGCTTTTAGAAATTCGCCAACAAGAACATGAAAAAAAATTAGCTGAACTTAAAGGCGAGAATTTTGATATTAATTTTGGCTCTCAAATTCGTTCATATGTATTTCATCCATATAAACTAGTAAAAGATCATCGTACCGGCTATGAAATCGGGAATGTCGATTCAGTAATGGACGGTGATTTGGATGGTTTTGTCGAATCTTATTTAAAAAAATAAAGATACACCATATGTATGTTATTTTGCAAAGGCAATTCCCTTAGAATAATCATAGGGAGAGGTTATGCAAATTAACTCAAATATAGAAAATAATTTGGCTAGAGCCATTAATAAGGTTACGTTGCCTAAAAGAACTCGTTCTTATGAGCTATGTGTTAAAGGTGACGCTTTAAGATTTGCTAAATCATATCGTGAATCTGTTAAATGTTATTTAGATTCTATTATGATGGACAGAAATCAGGTTGAAGCTTATTGGGGGCTTGCAAATTCTTATAAGTATTTAACAGAGTATTCAAAAGCAATTAAGGTTTTGAATAAGTTAGTTGAAAAAGATTCAAAAAACGATAATTATTATTATGAATTAGGTGTTTGTGAGTTATCAAGCGGACATCCTGAAAAAGCAATCCCACATTTAGTACAAGCTATCGTCAACAACAAAGAAAATCTTGAAGCACAAATCCAGCTTGCAATTGCACATGAACTGGTGGATGAAGCGGATTTGTCTTTAATGATTTATAACAAGTTAATTGAAACAAATCCTGAGTTTTTAAAAGCTTATTACAACAAAGCTGCAATGTTAATGGGGTTAGGAGATTTTAAAGAAGCTTCAAGAACTTTTTTTGAATTGTTAAAGCGTAACCCTGATTATTATAAAGCGTATTTAGGTATTGCGATGAGTATGGATAAATTAGGATACGTGAGAAATGCTATTCGTTATTATAAGAAGTTTTTAAGCTTAAAAAAACATTCCGAAGATGCTGTTTTTGCAGCAGAGCGTATAGTTGAATTAAAAGAAAATCTTACTATCAGAAAAAGGTATTTGCGCCTTGTTTAGAGTTCTTGTTGGGTAAGTTTGTTATAATTATCTAAATAAGTTTGTGCAATATCCTTTTTGTCCAAGCTATTATAGACATAGGCCAAATTATAGTGTATTTCAGGAATATCATTTTTTAATGTAACCGCTTTGATAAGGTTTGTTTTAGCTTTTTTTATGTCTCCGTTTTTGATGTATGCACAAGCTAAATTATAATATAAATAAGGATTTGACTTGTTTAATGAAATAGCTTTTTTATAATGCTCTATAGCGATATTATAGTTTTCATCCTCCAAAAACAAATTTGCTAAATTGTAATAAGCTTTGTAGTATTTTTTATTTACGACAATAGCTTTTTGATACATGTAAACAGCGTTTTGTTTTTCTCCTTTTTCTTCATATATGTTACCGAGCAACAACCAGTCTTGCGGAGTTTTATGACGTTCATCTATTTGTAATAAAATTTCTAAAGCTTTGTTAAAATTGTTATCACTATAAAATGCTACAGCTTGTTTTGAAAGCTCCTCTGAAGCACTTACAGATAATTGCATTACAATTGTTAATAATAGTATAATCGTTAATTTTTTCATACAAACATTTTATTTTAAAATTCTATTTTTTTCAATTTTTTAACTAAGGTTTACAATTACTTATATTTTAGATAAACTTATATTATTGGAATTAAGAGATTATGGTTATTAAAAATTTGATGAGAAAGCTATTCTCTGTTGATGTAAATGGCTCAACAAGAGTGGTTATTTATATTTTAGGTATTCGTTTTCGTTTTATCAAGCCTGAGTTTAAAAATAAAATAAACGAATATAATGCAATGGAATGCAAAATTACGGATATTCCAAAAGCAACCGGTGTTTTAAGGAAGTTTCAATT
>JAFQNY010000052.1 GCA_017395765.1 bacterium | reverse complement strand
TAGTTTATTAAAAGAAGATAGTATCGGCAGAAAATATATTGTCTATTCGGATTATCGAAAATGGGCTTTATCAAATAACAAATTAAAACTTACAGACAGACAAAAGAAAGAGGCAAAAATATGGATATTAGGTTTATAAATGTAGAACACTCAATAAAATTTAAAAGTATAGCGGAAGCAACCAAAGAAGCTAATCGTCTAAAAATGTTGATGGATAGATTTTCTAAAAAGTCAAAAATTCCGTTTATGTGCTTATGTGCAGTAAGTGATTTAAGTCTTAGAATGGGTGAATATGTTTTATTTCATAATGGGAAAAAGGGTAGACCTTACAAAAAACCTGTTTGAAAAATTAAATTATTTGAACTCCCCGAAACCGTAGAACCTCATTTACATATTTTTATTGTTTATACTCAACAAGGTAAGAAAATTTCTAACAAAATTGTAGACAGTATTGTAAAGAAATACGGAGAAAAGAGTTCAAGAGCTTATGATATTACAAACAATGACCCATTTTATTTTTTACAATATATAGTAAGGCAATCTCCTGTGCTGAGATTTGTAGATGATTTTTCAAGAACAATTGAACTTGATTTAAAGAAAACTTGTAGAACTTTACTCAAGCAAAAAGACAATTTTTATTTTCACAATAACAATAGGTACGATAGTCGTTTTAGCCTTCCTGCCGCCTAAATACAAATATTGTAAAAAGACATGTGTAATTAATAAATAAAGGATGGGTATAGGTTAAAAGTACAGACCAATTCGTTATTATTTGATAACAAAGAATAATCAAAATTTGTATTTTTGAGATACCTATACCCAAATCCTTTCAAATCCAATATCAACGGTTTTAAGGGGCTATTTTAGTCAAAATCTAACGATTTTATAACAGGTTAAAAAATCAAACTCTAAATAATATTCGTTATTTATATGACCCACTTGTATGGTTAATGAAGAAAAGTTTATACATTAAAAGGTATAATTCTATATAAAATTTAAAATGCCTTAAATTTGTTCGGGAAATGCGTGTAAATAAATCATCAACTTGATAAAACTTGATTAAGAAATGTCTTTAAATAGGCTATGGTCTAAAACAACATTTTGAAACCGTTTGAAATGTATTTGTTTAGGGTTATTTTTTATTTTTTTAAATAAATATTGACTAAAACCCTTTACAAACAAACGTCAATATCCAATAATGCAATCGTTACATAAAAAAAGGAGGAAACAATGACCAACACTGAATCTAAAGTTCAAAAAGTTGCTTATATTAGGGTAAGTACATTTGAACAAAATATTGAAAGTCAAAGAGAAATACTAGAACAATATGGTATCGATACTTATTTTGAAGAAAAAATAAGTGCAAAAGATACTAATAGACCACAACTTTTGGCAATGATGAATTATGTCAGAAAAGGGGATACCGTATTTATTAAAGATTTTTCGAGATTAGCACGCAGTACAAAAGATTTACTTTGGATAATTGAAAAATTGGATAATAAAGGTGTAAAACTTGTTAGCCATAAAGAAAATTTAGATACTAGTACTCCCACAGGCAAATTAATGATTACAATGCTTGGTGCAATTTATGAATTTGAAAGGGCAAACCTTTTAGAAAGGCAAAAAGATGGTATTGCTGTTGCTAAAAAACAAGGTAAATATAAGGGCAGGAAGAAAATTCAAAAGCCGTCTAATTGGGATGAAATTTATATTCAATGGTCTACACGAAAAATTACAGGTAAAAAGGCTTGTGAAATATTGAATTTAAAAACAAATACTTTTTATAACTTTGTAAAAGATGAAAGAAAGGAAATTCATAATGGCTAAAAGAAGAAGTAATGGCGAGGGGTGCGTATATAAAGAAAGTCGTTCAGGTCGTTGGGTTGATAAATTTGTAATCGGCTACAATGCAAATGGTGAAAGAAAATACAAAACCTGCAGAGGTAAGACTGAAAAAGAAGTTATAGAAAAATTAAAAGGCTTAACCGAGAAACATAATGCCGGCATAAATGTAAGTTCAAACAGTTTGAAAGTAGGCGAATTTTTTGATGATTGGTTTTATAATTCAGCAATACACGGATTAAGAACATCTACAAGCCAAAGTTATGAAATGATTATAAGACGGCACATTAAACCACATTTAGGCGATATTTTATTATCAGAATTATCAAGCAGAGATTTACAAACATTTTATAACTATTTATATTCAGACGGAAGAACTGACGGCAAAGGTGGTTTAGCAGTTAAAACAGTTGAAAATATACATCTTCTTATAAGTAGCGGAATAAATTTTGCATTAAAAGAGGGTTTAATTATACGAAATCCCTTATTGAACGTGAGATTAAGGCGAGAGGGTAAGAAAGAAGTTGAAGCTTTTACAAGAGAAGAACAACAACGCATTATTGAAGAATGCAAGAACCACTATTACGGTATGGCTTTTAAGTTTGATTTTTATACAGGCTTGAGAGCAGGCGAATTATTGGGCTTAACCTGGAATTGTGTAGATTTTACAAACAATACGATAAGAGTAAATAAACAAGTACAAAGGAATAAAAATTTTAGTACAACTGCAAAAAATAAAACTATACTTGGCTTTGTGCATAATACAAAAACTGAAACTTCAACAAGGACAATAAAAGTTTTACCACAAATTATGCAAGAATTAGCCGAATATAAAAAGAAACAGGATATTTTAAAACATAGAATCGGCAAAGATTATTATAAATACGATTTGGTTTTTCCACGACAAGACGGATATTTTACGGATACTGCAACATTTTTGGATAATTTTAGTAAAATTCAGAAAAAATTAGATATTCCACACCGTAATGTTCACGCAATGCGACATACTTTTGCCACAAGAGCATTAGAAAGCGGAATAAAGCCGATAGTGGTTTCTCGACTTCTTGGTCACGCAAGCATACAAATAACATTAGACATTTACGGACACGTCATACCTGATTTTGTTGAACAAGAGTTGGAAAAGTTAGAGGAAATATATAGATAATCGAATTTAGAAATTTGGCATGCTATGGAAAGAAAATTTATATAAATTTTATGCTATAATAGAATGCATCAATATATACTTGCATTTTTAGGGAATAAAAAATAGGAATATTTTTAGTTGACTTTTTTAGTTGTATGTGATAATCTTATGCCAAAGGAGATGAATCATGTTAAACTTTAATGAAACTGAAATCAATGAAAAAATTGCACCACACTATGGGGAGTTGGTACGAATTGTAAAGCATGCTCATAATGATTTTCTAAAAATCCCTGCTTTGGACGGATTAAATTATAGTGGATTGCCTTATGCAGTTATTATGTTGGTAAAAATAAAAGACCTTTTATCACGCTCTTATCTAATACAAAAAGGTTATGCAGAGATTGTCCCTTATTATAGTACCTTTAGACTTGTTTTTTCAGGAATTCCGATAAGTTTTAATAAAGTTGACAATAACAAAAGAAAATGTAAGGATATAATGGAACCGAATGTTTTAGCTTTTGCAGAAAAATATTTTAAGCAAAAATCATTATTTTCTGAAAATAGTATTTTTAATCAGCATATTATATCAAATCAATCTCC
>JAFQNY010000007.1 GCA_017395765.1 bacterium | reverse complement strand
TCTGTATTACTTAATAAAAAATGTTCAAAAATTTTCAACAATTGCTTGTTTTTGGTGTGCAATGTTGACCTCCGGAATTTGTTGTAATTTGTATGAAAGAATTTGTTTTGGTTATGTTAGGGATTTCTTTAAATTAAATTTTGTAGAATTTCCGGTGTTCAATATTTCAGATATTTTTATAAATATCGGAGTTTTTGCTATTATAATAATTATCGTAAAAAACAACTATCTTAAAAACAATGAAACTAATATTTGATGAACAAGACGAAAATCTTAGAATTGATGCGTATTTGGCAGATATAATGCCGAATGTTTCCCGATCCAAGATTCAAAGTAAAATTAAATCAGGCAAGTGTTTGGTTAATAATGAACCAATAAAGCCTTCTTATCAATTACGAGTTGGTGATGTGATTGAAATTGAAGAGGAAGTTTTTGATGTTGCAAAACCAAAACCTGAAGACATTAAGTTAGAGATTCTTTGGGAAGATGAAAATATGTTGGTTTTGAATAAACCATCAGGAATGTTAACTCATCCGACAACTCAGGAAATGTCAGGGACGTTGGTTAATGCTTTATTGTACAAGTATGGTGAGAATCTTTCTGATATTAACGGTGATTTGCGTCCCGGAATTGTGCATAGGTTGGATAGGAATACTTCCGGTTTATTAATGGTTGCTAAAAATAATAAAACTCACGAATATTTAGTTGAAAACATGAAAAATCATAAATTCGTAAAAAAATACTTAGCTGTTGTTCGAGGGGTTGTTGAGAAGGATGCTTTTGAAATTGATTTACCTATAGGTAGGCATATTTCTCAACCTCAAAAAATGATGGTAAACGGGAAATATCCTAAAGAGGCTTTAACAAAAGTAAAAGTTTTGGAACGCTTCGACAATGCGACATTAATCGAATTAACTTTGGTCACCGGCAGGACTCATCAAATAAGAGTGCATTTATCATATATAGGGCATCCTGTTTATAATGATACTTTATATGGTTTTGGTAAAATGAAAATCAAAACACAAGAGCAGGTTTTGCAATCATATAAATTAGAATTTATGCAACCTTTTGGGGATGAAATAATTTGTTTGGAACTTGAACCGGATGAAAAGATAAAAAAAGTTTTAAATTCGTTTAATAAGTAAAATACTTGTCAAAATCTACATCTTCAAAATTACACAAAAGGTGGAATATTTCGTCGTCATCATCCAATCTTTGAAAGTTGTATTCGTCAAATCTCCAATACTTAGGGTTTATACCTTTTACTCTTACGATATTCTTATCTTTGAGTATTTGCAATTTCTTTTTAACTTCTTCTACCGGCAGATTTACTAATTTTGCAAGTTCTACAGCAGTAATCCCATCGGAACTGCTGTGTTTTTCCGGAGTTAAAAACATTAGTTCTAACCCAACCATTTTCAAATTCGTATCTTCTGTTTGAGAATTCATATTTTTATTATAACTCATATTGTAATAATAACAAAGATAAGGAAATTTTTGATTTGCTAATAC
The DNA here is from genome assembly GCA_017395765.1 of bacterium. Taxonomy (GTDB): domain Bacteria; phylum Cyanobacteriota; class Vampirovibrionia; order Gastranaerophilales; family Gastranaerophilaceae; genus CAG-196. Next base: position 5,002 of record JAFQNY010000007.1, on the reverse strand, counting down.
TTTTTGATTGAAATATAATTTTGCCGGAGGGGATTTATGAAGAAAATTATTCAAAACAACAAAAATGCATTAATTTGGCTAAGTTCAGCGCATTTAGTTTGTGATGTGTATAGTGGTTTTATAAATCCCATAATGCCTTTTATTGCAGCTAAACTGGGCTTTACTATGTCTTTAGCAACAGTTTTAGTTGCAATAACACAAATTTGTTCGAATATGTTGCAACCAATTTTCGGATTCTTTGCGGATAACATGCTAAAGCGTTTTTTTATTTTTTGGGGTGTTATATTGTCTTCTGTTTTTATTCCTTTAGCTCCTGCTTCTTCAAATATTCCCCAATTGGTTATATTTATGATTTTGGGATGTTTGGGGGGAAGTTTTTTTCATCCGCAATCAATGGGGTTTGTGAATTATTTTTCCGGTTCGGATTGTTCTAAAAATATGGGCATTTTTGTAAGTATGGGCTCATTAGGTTTTGCCTTCGGACCGTTGTTAGCCGCATATATTACTCAAATAGCCGGGCTGGATAAAATCAGCTATACTTCTATATTAGGATTTACGCTTGCATTGACGATGTTTTTATTTGTGCCGAAACTTTCTATTAAAAAGCAACCGGTTTTAAACAAAAGATTTTCAACTTCTTTTAAAGAAATTTTGACTAATCGTCAAATGAATTATTTAATGCTGATTTCAATGATGAAGTCATTGGTGACGAACAGTTCTTGTATATTATTGCCATTTTTATGGAAATCAATGGGACACTCTCCGTTTTATATCGGATTTGCTCTGTTTTTATTTGTCTTTGCCGGTTCAATAGGTTCTTTTATGAGTTCTTGGGCAGAGCGTAAGTTTGGGGCTAAACCTCTGATTTATTTTTCAATGTGGGCAACATTCCCGCTAATATTAATATTTTCTTTAATATATCAAACCAATCCTGTTGCTTCCATGTTTTCATTTGCTATTATTGGGTTTGTGACAATGTTGGCTCAACCGGTAACTCTGGTGTGGGCACAAAAAACTTTACCTGAATACAAAAGCATTGTTGCGGGTTTTATAAACGGTTTTTGTTGGGGAACAATTGCTCTGATTCTTTCTTTCTTAGGGATAATTGCGGAAAACTTAGGAATTGTGAATGTCTTGTTAGTTTTGACTTTGATGCCTATTCCGGCATCTTATTTTGTCAGATATTTAAAAGAGTATTAAGTTTTGTAACAAATTTTCTTTGTATTGAATTTAAGCTTATTTAAAATACTTTAAATATATAAGAAATATTAATGAGGTGAAGCAAATGAGCAGTTTATTCCCGACATCAGAAAATTTGTCAAGAATCGGTGTTTTAGATTCCGACACGACTGATAATTTGTATGATGAGATTTCAAACTTAGGAGCACCCGAAGAACTGCATTCGTCTTTGAATGTGGTTAAAATGGTTTCTACAATGAGTGTAAGTAAACCTCCTGAAGTGACTCCGATAGTTATGAGAAAAAGAGCTTTGTTAGAACGTCAAAAGCTTAAAAAATCTCAAGAAAAAGTTGTTGAAATGTTAGAGGAAACTTTGTCTGTTCAATCTATGCCGATAAAATTTCGAAAATATATGCTTACCTGTTAGGCTGATATTCATATTATATAGTTTTTAATTTACAAATCTCCTAAAATATTGTATAATTAACTTGTTTAATGGTTTTTATATTTTAGGAGGTTTTTTATGAAAGAAGAATTCACGACAAATGCCAGAAGATGGTATGACAGAGATCCGGTTTTATCTTCAGCAATGAAAACCTTAGAAGAATCTGATGATGAAACTCAGATAAAAGTTGCTTTGAATCTAATCAAAATTATAACTGAACATAATATTTCAAATTCGGAGTATGAGTCAGTAGAAGACATTGTTTCTGCGACTGAAGATGTTTTGGATACAACAAAAAAAGGTCGTTGGTATGATCTTGACGGAACTTTACGCACTGCAATAAGCTTGTTGCAAAATTGCCCAGATGCGACCAGAAGTATTATCGCAAAAGAAATGGCAAAAAATGTAATTGAGCTTATTAAAAAAGAGGATGATGAAGAGGGCGAAGAAGAGTAGTTTTATTAAATCGGGGCGACTTGATTATGTTTTCAAGTCGCCCCGATTTTTTTTGTGTATATATAAGATGGTTTTAGGATGACAAAATATTAAAAATAGTTATAATATAGTAGTATGAAAAGATTCTTAATTATATTTACAGTTTTGTTTTTTACCCTAAAAGTTGATGCGACTGTTTTGCAGGCCGGAGTCGCAATAGAACAGGTTCCCCAAGCTTTGTATGGGAATTGGAGAGTTAATGCAAAATTAGATACAACAAATTCTTACGCAACTTTTAAACCTCAAAGTGTTGATTTTTGGAATCTTATAAGGGAAGGTGATGTTGTTACACTAGAAAATCCTTATAGCGGAGCAAATTCTTCAATCTCGATAGAGACCATAGAAGGGAATTTGATAGTTTTTTCTAAAAAAGCTAATTATGGACAGAATAAGATTCTGACCGATACTGTTACTATAAGATTAACCGGAGATAAATTCAGCGGAATCAATGTTTTAAAACTGGAATCTTTTTCTTTGATAGATAACAGATTGATGAAAACAGAAACTGCAACTTATCATATAACGGGTGAAAAAATTTCAGGGCAAAGTGTGTTGGAAAATATTTTATCAGCACCCTAGATGATGCTTTTCTTAAGTCTTTCTGAACGATTTTCACTTAGTAAGTTTTTAAGCTTCATAATAGCTTGCGCATGAAGTTGTGAAACCCTTGATTCTGAGATGTTAATTGCGTTGCCGATTTCTTTTAGTGTCATATTTTCATGATAATAAAGTACCATTATTGTGCGTTCTCTTTCAGGTAAACGTTTCAAAGCTTCCTCCAACTCTTTCTTTACGTCTTTTTCTTCTAAGTTATCTTGTGGGTTTAGTCTTTGAGAGTCTTCAATAGTATCGATTATTTCGATATCTCCGTCGCCGGCACCTTTTTTATCGTAAATCGAGGTTATTGTTGTGTCATCTGCCAATAATTGCTCAACTTTTTCTTTTTCTATACCTAAATAGTTTGCAATTTCAGTATTTGTTGCAGATCTGCCAAATTGACGTTTTAATTCGTCTTGAGCTTCTTTGACATCTCTAATTTTTCTTCTCACACTTCTTGGTAAAAAGTCTTGCGAACGTACTTTATCGATAATATTACCTCTGATTCGAACAAGCGCATATGTTTCAAATCTTGCTCCCATCTTGGTAGAGTATTTTTCGACGGCATCAATCAAGCCTTCAACTCCGTAGCTTGAGATGTCTTCATACGAAAATGAAGGCGGTAGTGCAACTTTAACTCTGCCAACAACATATCTTGTTAAATAAATGTACTGCAAAATGAGCTCATCTCTTAATTGCTTGTTGTTATGGTCGTTAAAATATCGTTGCCACAAATCGGCCAATTCCTCATTGGTCGCTCGTTTTATTTTGTTGTAAGAAGAAAAATTTAATTCTTGTTCCATCCCACTAGTCCAACATCATGACATTTTTAATTTTAACTTTTTTGTAAAAAAACTCTATCGTTTGTTTGTATGAATTTATGTCAGAGAGTGATATTTATCAACTTTACAAAAATTAACAAATATTGTATAATTGAATAGCTTAATACTTTGTTACAATAGCGCAATTTAATTTGTTTTAAGGTTTTATTTAAAATAATATATTGTTATATAAGACAAAGTAATAACCCATTATTAAAAAATTAGGAATTCGGATACTATGAAAAAACGATTAAGTTGTTTGCTCGCAATGTATTTCTTAATGTCAGTTTCAACGGCAAAAGCAGTAGATCCAACTGTTACTGACATTAATGCAAATATGCGTGGTTATGAAGCCGGCGCATTTAATAAAATGGAGCAATCTCAAGTTAACAATTATCAATTAGAAAGAAGTTATGTACATTCTCTTGATTACATAAATAACGATGAGAGAATTTACGACGCAACGGTTGAAGAAGATGTTGCCAGGGAAGGTGTTTTATACAACCCTCACTTCTTACTGGAAAAAATTAATTTTGAAGGTAATACAAAGATCTCTTCTGAAGAACTTGAAAAATTAGGTTTGGAAGTTTTGGGAGAAGATATTTTCTTTGATGAATTATTGGAAGTTTGTTCAAAAGTAACAAATTTATATCATTCAAAAGGCTATTTAACTTCATACGCAACAGTTCCTCCTCAAAGAATTGTTGATGGTGTAGCAACAATTAAGATTGTTGAAAGTAAAGTCGGAGAAATGAACATTGAAGGCGAAAAATGGACTCGTGAATGGTATTTGAAAAATATCATTATGGGCAAGGCCGGCTTGAGAGAAGGCGATGTTTTCAATGCTAAAAACCTTCAAAGAGCAATGAAAGAAATTAACAGAGAAGATTATGTTCAAATTCAAACAGAAGTTGAACGTCAAGCAACAGGGGACGAAAATACTACATTGACATTAAATGTAAGAGACAGATTTCCTGTAAACCTTGGTTTTTCATATGACGATTACGGTAGATCATACACCGGCGCACAAAGAGTTTCATTCTTAGTTGGGATGGACAACTTAACCGGTTTAGGTGATAAAATTTATGGCGGTACTATCTTATCTTCCGGCGCAACCGGTTGGATGGCAGGATATTCTTTACCTGTAAGTTCTTATGGTACAAGATTATCTTTTGACTTTTCAGATTCGCACGTAAGATTAGGCGGACCTTATAAAAATATGAAGGTTAAAGGTAACGCTCAAAGTTATTTCTTTAAATTAACTCATCCGTTGGTTCAAACTGCAAAATCTGACTTGTTTGTATATTCCGGATATGATTTGGTAAATGCAAGCACAACATATATGAACGGTGCAAGCAGAGATTATCTTTCTGATTATACTTTGAACGTATGGCGTTCAGGTTTATACGGTATGACTGATGATGATTACGGTCGTTGGATTGGAAATCTTGCTTTAGATTTCGGT
>JAFQNY010000051.1 GCA_017395765.1 bacterium | reverse complement strand
TAAAAAAATTAGAATATCAACGCAAAATCCATCAAATGGATATGGAAACATATATGCAAATTCAAGACAGAAAGAAATATTTAAAAGAATTAAAGAAAAAATCCAATTTTAAAGAAGGTTCGACAAGTTTATAACTTCGAATATCAACCAAATAAATGATGTCTTTATTGTAAAAAATCTCTATGATAGTTATGGACTATAGTAGGGAGGGTATTTTCGTCAGGAAACGAGATTATCCTAAAAAAGAGTTTGGGTATGATGAATTCAATATTTTTTGATGATTTGTATAAACAGTTTTCTTGGTACGATTCGATTTTCACACCGATTGTGGAGAATTGTAGCAAAGAATTTTTCTATGACGGTTTTGATTACAAATTGGTATCTGCAAGCACAAACATGAATGTTCTGGCGCAAAACGAAACTTTTTTTGTTACTAAGGTCAAAATAAATTCAAAAAATGATGTTTATATAAGAATATCTCAAGATGCAATCGATGTTATATTAGATAAAGTTCTCGGAAAAAATAATAAAAGTTTTGAATTAACAGAAGTTACTGAATTAGAAGCAAGAGTTATAACGGCATTCAATGATTTTATTTATGAGTCACTTGCCCCGAATTTTACTATAGAGCCAAATCGCCGTTATAATGAAATATTGCATTTAACATATTTTGTAAAAAGTGAGATTTCTGACAGTGCTGCAAAATTTATAATTTCTTTACCGAAAGATATTTTGAATCCGCCGGTTAAAGATGTTATGGTTCAAAATTATACAGATATGGATTTTGCATCTTGTCCGGTGGAAGTAAATCTGTTGTTAGGAACAACAGTTTTTCCGTTGGCGGAAATAAAAAAATTGGATGTAGGAGATATTGTTCTTTTTGAGAATAGCAGTTCTTCAGAGATGACACTTGTATGTGAAAATATAGTGCAAAAATTTAGAATAAAACCAAATGAAAAAATCATAGAACCATATGATATGTCGGGAGGGAATGAAATGGATAGTGCTAATACAAACCTATGGGATAGTATTCAAGTTGATATGTCCGCAGAATTTGATAAAGTAAAAATAACACTCGGAGAGTTGAAGAGTATTGAAGAGGGTTTAATTGTTGACTTATGTTCGGTTTATGACAATAAAGTTGCTTTAAAAGTCGGAGGTAAAACTGTTGCAGCCGGAGAGCTTGTTGTTATTAATGACAGATTCGGGGTTAGGATTGAAAATGTAAATTCTTCAGCACCTCAAACCCCTCAAGAATCGATTAATGAAGTATCAGAAGAAATTCCGACAGAAGCACCTCAAGGTGAAGAAGATTTTGATTATAGCGATTTTGAAGTTGAAGATGGTGGACAAGAATAATTGACTTTGATGTAAATATAATTAAAAAACAAGTGATTCTTTCACTAAATTACGGAGAATATTATGGGATATTTAGCAAATTTTATTGTATATACTTTAGCAATGGTAGGTGTGATAGTCGTTGCTTTGTTGGTGTTTAAAAATTCAACCGGATGCGGTGTTAAGAATAGCGGAAAATTCTTAAAAGTAGTCGATTCAATGTCTTTAGCCCCAAGAAAAAATCTTTATATAGTGCAAGCAGGCGGAGAAAAATTTTTGATAGCAAGTGATGTTGATAAAACCTCTTTGATTTCAAAACTTGAAACTCAAGGGGATAAGTCTTCGGAAGTTCCTGAGATAAAAGAAACTTTTAAAGAAACAATGCAAAATACAGTTCCTAAAAGCTCTTATATTGATAGGGGTTCTTTAGGGATTTGTAAAACCCAAGACAAACCGTATGAATCTGTGATAAAGAATTTAGCGGTAAGAATGAGGGGGGGGTAAATATTAAGTAGTTTGCTCAAAAGGCACACGGGCAGGCGAACGAAAGGTTAGTAAAAAGAACGAATGTGTGCCGTCCAAAGGGTTAAAAAAGAGGCCAAACAAAAAACCGGTCGTCAGCTCAAAAGGCACACGGGTAGGCGAACGAAAGGTTAGTAAAAAGAACGAATGTGTGCCGTCCAAAGGGTAAAAAAAATGGATGCAGTTTTTAAAGATATAAATCCTGTTTTACAGATGTTAATGGTGATGACGATGTTTTCGTTACTACCTTTTGTCTTTTGTTGTATGACTTGTTTTTTAAGATTTACGATTGTATTTTCGCTTCTTAAAACAGCGATGGGTGTACAAGTTCCGCCATCTATAGTAACTATTGGGTTATGTATGATTTTAACTTTTTATACCATGGGTGGTGTTTTTGAAAAAATGTATGAACGAGGATCAATACCATATCAAAAGAATGGTAATATGATAATGGCAATCGATGAAGGCTCAAAACCGTTAAAAGAATTTATGTTAAAACAGACACGTCAGTCAGACTTAGCATTTTTTGTTGAACTTAAACGCAAAGCCCCGCCGGAATCGCCGGAGAGTTTAACAATTTGGGAAATAGCTCCGGCTTATATTTTATCTGAATTAAAAGTAGCTTTTGAAATTGGTTTTGTGGTTTTTGTTCCATTCATTGTGTTGGACTTGGTTGTCGCAAACATCTTGCTGGCTCTGGGGATGTTTATGTTATCTCCGACAATTATCTCTTTGCCGTTCAAATTGCTGATATTTATTGCGGTAGATGGTTGGGCGTTAATTGTTCAAGGTCTGGTACAAAGTTACAATTAGTATGGTCAAATATTAAGGTGGCTATTTAAACGGATTATAAAAAAGGGTAAAAATAATCATGGAAATGTTAACAGAATTTTTAGCAAAAGGTTTTATGACAATGTTGTCAATATCAATGCCATGTGTTCTTGTGGCAGCGGGTATTGGCTTGGTTGTCGGTATTTTGCAAGCGGTTACGCAGGTTCAAGAGCAAACTATCGCAGCTACTCCAAAGATTTTTGCGGTATTCTTGGTAATCATTATTGGAGGATTAGGTTTTATAAAATTACTTACAAACCTTTTTCAAGAAGGTGCGGCTATAGCATTTAACGGTGTTTCAAAAGCTGACAATTATGTTTTGCCTGCGGATTATTATAAGTACACATCTCCTTTTGAAGGCGAGATGAAAGATTCATTTAATAATGTTCCTAAGATAAACGAGATTATGAGAAATCCGGGTAAAGTTCCGTTTATAGACAGACAACAAAAAATAAAATATGATACGGCACCAAAAGCACCTATGCCAAAACCGAATTTTGTTGAAACAAATAAGATTTTAGGTAGATAAGATGAAAAAAATAATTCTTATATTAGCTTTATTTTTTACAACTCTTCAAGTGAATGCACTTGAAGATTGTATTGTTGCTGCTGATGGGCAACTTTATGATATAAGAATAGAGAACCATGATATTATTGATGTCTATCCTTTGATAACAATAAAAAATGATAAAAATATATTAATAGTTCACCCTTTAAAAACGGGAATAACAGCATTTACTGTTTTAAAAAACGGTAAAGACCGTCATTATTTTTCCGTGAAGGTTGATGAAAACCAAACTATTATAAAAGGTGATGATTGTTTTAGTATTCTAAGTCTTGATGAACCTCCTGCTGATGATGGTTTTGAGTTAGATTTACCTCCGTCAGAAATACAGATGGAGATTAAATAATGGATGAATTATTAAGACAAATAAGTATAATGTTTCCTGAGTTTGCAAAATATTTTGCTGCGGGATTTATGGTGTTTGCAAGATTGTTAGGGTTTATCAGATTTGCTCCGATATTGAACCGAAAAGAGATTAATACTTTTGTTAAACTATCATTAGCATTATTGCTGACGTTTATTATAACACCGTTACTAAATGTAAAACCTCCGGTGGAATCAATTTCTCCGATATTGTTGTGGTTGTTGAATTTTGCGGTGGGGGCGATTATTGGTTATATTGCACAATTGATAATTTTAGCTATTGAAGCCGGCGGAGATATGATTAACACTCAAATGGGTTTGTCTTCAGCGATGGTAATGGACCCTACAACTAACAGCCAGACTTCAATTTTGAGTCGAATGATAACCCTTCTGGCTATCTGTATTTTTATTAATATGGGTGGTTTGTATTGGTTGTTTAATGCTCTTTTAAGAAGCTTTGAGATATTTCCTTTGTATGCGGTTTCAATACCTTTGGATAAGATTATAAACATAGATTATTTAATCAAAACAACTTCAAATGTCTTGTATATAGGATTGCAAATAGCTTCTCCGGTGCTTTTAGCGACACTGGGTCAAGACATTATTTTGGGTGTTATTTCTAAAACAGCGCCTCAAGTAAACGTGTTTCAATTGAGCTTCTTGTTCAAACCCGTATTTGGGGCTGCGATTCTAATTTGGATATTACCAATGTTAATAAACGTAATTTCAGAATTTTTCCTTTCGTATTCAAAAATTTATTAATTCTTGTTAAGCCTGAGATTATATGTTAAAATTTGAGTATAAGATTGTATAGAGAGTTGATATATATGAAAAAATTTGGATTCACTTTAGCAGAGGTATTGATAACTGTCGGAATAATAGGTGTTGTTAGTGCACTAACACTTCCTACTCTTGTAAAAAACTACAGGAATGAGGTTTTAGCTAAATCGCTGATTGCAGCGATATCAGATTTCGAAGTTGCAATGCAGATGCTGATAATGAAAGATGGTGTTAACAATTTGTGGGAAACAGAAGCTTGGGATAAGATTCCAGGGGACGGTTTAAATGCCACATCAACAGACAATGTTATTATTGATTTTGAAGAAAACATTGGTAGAATTATTCGTTTAGAAGATAGCGGAGCAAGCAGTAATTTTTATACTTCCATTAGAAATCTAGATGGAGCCAATTTAGTAGTTGAAAACATTGTTAAAAATACTCGAGCATTCCGTTCCAAAAACAATGTAATTTATCATATATCTATATCCAATGCTGATAGAACATATGTTCCAGTACCAAGTGAAGATCGTAATAAAACATCACTTTATCAACTTGCAGCTTTTGTTATGATTGATACAAACTCCGCCGAGCCTCCTAATATGCTAGGAAGAGATATTTTTGAATATTATTTAGGAATTGATGGGAAATTATATCCTCGCCAAAGCAGAGAAGCTTGTTTGTATAATTCTTCTGATATCGGTCCAGGTGATCCGATATCTACTTATGAGAATCCTGAACCAAGGTGTAAAGCAAACAAAGGAGAATATTGTGGAGCGTATTTACAAGAAAACGGTTATAAAATAGATTATTAATAAAGAGGATATTATGAAAAAATTAGGTTTTACTTTAATGGAAATTCTTATGGCATTGGCAATTGTCGGGGTTGTTGCAGCTTTAACAATTCCTTCTTTTGTGGCTAATTCTCAAACCCAAGCCAGAGAGGCTACTTTTGCGGCAACGGTTTCTGATGTAGAGAATGCATTAACAACAATGATAGTAATTGAAGAAGCTAATGATTTAATGGAAACTCGATTTTATGATAGCTTAAACACTTCTGCACCCGCAGATGATACTGCTGATATTTTAGGTAATCATCTCAAATTGGCAGATGCTACTGAGACCTTGTCCGTAAGTGATTATACCGGTGAGAAAAGACCGCCTGCTGAAGGTAATTATCAATTTACATTAAAAACAGGTGCGTTTTTTATAGTTAAGTTAGCGGTAGATGAAGATAATGAAAAATTTGCAGATGCTTGGATTGATGTAAACGGACAGGATTTACCGAACAATATGAATATTGATATCAGAAAATATAATTTGATGTTGGACGGTTCATTAGAATTAGATGAAAATTAATTTAAGAATATCTAAAATTTTAACTCATGTGATATTGATAACAGTTTCTCTGTTATCAATATTTCCTTTTCTATGGTTAATGTCAACATCTTTAAAAGGTGGTGGTGAAGATATTTTTGCTTATCCTCCGACTATTTTTCCGCAAGATTTTACTTGGGTTAATTATGTTGAAGTTTGGCAAAGGGTTAATTTTATCGGCTATTTTATAAATAGTATGATTGTCGCCGGATTAACCGTTGTTTTGAATTTAATTTTGTCCTCTCTTGCGGCGTATCCGCTTGCAAGGATGCAATTTGGCGGTAAAAAATTCTTTTTCTTTGCAATTTTGGCAACAATAATGGTTCCGTTTCAATCAATAATGTTACCGGTTTATATAATTACATTGAAACTCCATCTGACAGACAGTGTTAATGCGGTTATGGGTTATATTGGGTTAGTAATGCCGTTTGCGGTAAGTGCTTTTGGTATCTTTTTAATGCGACAAGCTTTTTTAAAAATCCCTCGTGAATTAGAAGAAGCTGCAATTATTGACGGATGCAATGTTTTTCAAATGTTTTTGAAAGTGATACTGCCGATGGTTAAACCTACCTTGGCAGTATTAGCGGTGTTTACTTTCATAGGTTCTTGGGGTGAATTTTTGTGGCCAAGTATTATGTTAACAAAAGATTCAATGTTTACCTTACCCGTCGGGATTAATAACTTGCAAGGAATGTTTTCCGCAAACTGGCGTTATATAGCAGCCGGTTCGGTCTTGTCAACAATTCCTATTTTAATCTTTTTCTTGGCTATGCAAAGATATTTTATCTCCGGCGAAAATGACGGAGCAATAAAAGGTTAGGCAAATTTATTTTTTAGAAGTTTTTTAACTTATATGAGAATAAATTTTGATAGTAATTATAATACCCCTATATCGTTTTCAAGTTGGAGGCGATGTGTGTACAAAGACCCGAAAGCTTCTTTTAAAGAACTTGCGTATCGAAACGATACCTCAATTTTTAGAGATGATTTGTTGTGGGATGATTTTATTAAGTTCTTAAAATTTAAATATGAAGATTTGAAAAAAGTTAATGTTTATAATTATGCGTGTTCAAACGGTTCCGAATCTTTTTCTTTAGTAATGAAGTTGTTATCTTGTTTAGGTAAAAAGGATTCTGAAAAATTTTTTCCGATTATTGCAAAAGATGTGGATTCATTAGCTATAGAAAACGCAAAATCCAATTCTATTCCGATTGATTGGTTTGAAAAATCTAAGATAAATTTACATACAGATAACAATTTTGCTGAATATTTTACAAAAGATTTTTCGAGTAATTGGTATGACGGTGAGACTGTTTTTTATTGTCCGGTCAAAGAATTGACGGAAAATGTCAGGTTTTCTAAGGGTGATATTATGAAAGATTATAAACGTATTGAACCTGAAAACAGTGTTGTTTTAGCAAGAAATTTTTGGCCGTATTTACTGGAAGATATTCCAAGATTGATTTTAAGACTAGCCGAACAAATGGGTAAAAATTCAACGCTTGTAATTGGCGGATTTGATGTTAACGGTTGCAAAAATTATAATATTGATTTAAGGCAGGAACTTCTAAAGAAGGGATTTGTTGCAACAGATGATCCTTTGGTTTTTACAAAACATCATCAACTGCGATATTGAAGAGCTTGACTAATGTATTCGGATGTAATAATTTCCGACTCCGCTAAGTCTGCAATTGTTCGTGCAATTTTAAGAATCCGACTATATCTTCTTCCTGATAATTGGTATTTTTGAGCTGCAAGCTTTAAAATATCTTCACTATCAGAATCCAGTTTACAATATTTTTTGACTAATTCAGCGTTTAGTTCGGCATTAGTAAAGATTCCATCGTTTTCATACCTTTTAGCTTGTATTTTACGAGCTTTTATTACCCTTTGTCTGATAGCGGATGAAGGTTCTGCTTCTCCTTTTGTGTTAATAAGCTCTTCTGTGGTGAGTTTAGGAACATTTATTATTAAATCAATTCTGTCTAAAAGCGGTCCGGACAATCTTGCCTTATATCTTTGTATTTGAATGTCGGTGCATGTGCATTGTTTTTCCTTATCGCCTAAAAACCCGCAAGGACAAGGGTTCATCGCACCGACTAAAATAAATCGGCAAGGGTATTTGACTGATAATTTTGATCTCGAAATCACAACGTCCCCGTCTTCTAAAGGTTGTCTTAAAACTTCTAAAACCTGTCGAGGAAATTCAACCATTTCATCAAGGAATAAAACCCCTCTATGGGCCAAAGTTATTTCCCCCGGCTTAGGGTTCGAACCGCCACCTATTATTCCGTTAGGAGAAGCTGTATGGTGGACTGCTCTGTATGGGCGTTTTGTCATTAATGGTTCATCAGGACTAAGGAGTCCGCTAATACTGTATATTTTTGTCAGCTCAAGAGCTTCTTTAAGTTCTAGTGGCGGGAGTATGGATGCCATGCATTTAGCCATCATTGTTTTCCCTGAGCCTGGAGTTCCTGACATTAAAATATTATGTCCTCCGGCTGCTGCAATTTCAAGAGCTTTTTTTGCTTTTTGTTGTCCTTTAACTTCTTTAAAGTCGTATGGATAATCGATTTGAGCATTATTTTCTAAGTATTGTTCAATATCAATTGTAGTCTCTTGTATCGGAGAACCGGCAAAATGATTTACAATATCTCCCAAATGTTTTGCACCAAAAATTTTTATTCCTTGTACTAAAGCTGCTTCTTTTGCATTTTCTTCGGGAACAAATACTGTTGAAACCCCAAAATCTTTTAATCCGCTGACTAGCGGTAAAACTCCGTTAATTTTTCTCAAAGAGCCGTCTAAAGAAAGTTCTCCTAAAAAAGCCGTATTTATATCATCGGGAATGTTGATGCCTTGTTCTTTCAAAATTCCGATAGCGATAGGTAAATCGAAGTTTGTACCTTCTTTTCTGATATCAGCAGGTGCGAGATTGACAATTACTCTACCCAAAGGAAATGAAAACCCCGAGTTTTTAATGGCCGAATGAACTCTTTCTTTGGCCTCACTGACTGCATTGTCCGGCAATCCAACAATGCTTATGTTTGGAAGCGAATTAACCACGTCAACTTCAACTTCAACTTTATAAGCATTAATTCCGACGGTTGTTGCTGTTATAGCTTTAGTTACCATAAAATTTATTATAATACAAAATTAGGCATCGGGTAACATGGAAGAAATTTCTGCGACGATTCTTGAAATATCAGCACCGCCGAATACTGCCTCTAAGATAAGAGATGCATTTATTATGACTGTTTCACGATATTCCATTGTATCAACATCTATAATATTGAATTCAACATAATCATCGCCCACGTAAGTGAGTTTTCCGTACTCAGCTCCGGTTGCCCATCTTAAAAATACATATTTTTGTTCAAATACTTTTAATCTGTTGATTAGTCTCATCAAAATACCCTTATTAAACGTACATATATAGTTAGAATTTCCAATTAATAGCCTAGCATGTATAAAATATTTTGGCAAGTTTTATATCTTACATTTTTAATATCATTAAAACATCCGCATCGCTGATTGATTTTAAATTTGGGTTGAGTTGAAGAGCTTTTGCGTAGTCATCAACAAACCCATCGTCTTTAAAATCTCGTTTTATAGCAGCTCTGTAGTAGTAAGCCTCTGCATATTGCGGGTTGTATTGAATTGCCATGTTAAAGTCTTTTAGAGCACTTTCTCTGTTTTGAAGAATGTATTTTTGTAATGCTCTGATAAAGTAACATTCAGCAAGTTTAGGGTTTTCAACAGGCGTTGTTGTTATATTTGGAGTTTTATTTGACGAAGTGTTTTGTAGTGTAGTGTTTTCAACTTTGTTTGCAACTGTGGTTTGCTGTTTAGGTGAAAGCTTCATTACACTGGCTTGAACGGCATTGGTTTCAGGTTTTTTGTAAGCAATTTTTTGAATGCCGTCTTCTGTAACTTTTTTGTTTTCAAACGTAGGTTTTGCGGTTTTAGAAGGGCTAAGAGTTTCTTTTTGTTTTTTCTCTTCCGCAATAGTTTGGTTTTGAAATTCTATTTCTTTTACTAAAACAGGACTGCTGTCGGCAGCAGCAATTGCGGTTTTGAAATCTTCTTCGGCTCCTTCACTGTCAAAATATCTTTTTTTAAGTCTTCCTCTGTTTGCAAGAGCGGTAATGTCTTCCGGATTTATTTTAATAGCTATTGAGAAATCACTTAATGCTCCGATGTTGTAATTAAGTTTTCTTTTTGCAACACCTCTGTTATTGTATGAGGCTGAATCCGAAGGATTAAGCTTGATTGCGGTATCAAAATCTTCGAGAGCTTCCTCATTTTTTTCTGTTTTTGTTTTTAAAGTTCCTCTGTTGTAGTATGCATCAGCATAATTTGGATTGATTTGAATTGCCGTATTGTAAGCTACTAAAGAATCAGAATTTCTTCCGAGTTCTGATAGTACAACTCCTCGGTTGTTGTGTGCAAAAGCGTAATCGGGTTTTATTTTTAGAGCTTCTTCGTAATCTTTTAGAGCTTCTTCTCTTTTATGAGAAATATGTTTTAGATAACCTCTGTTAAGATAAAATTCTTCATTTTGAGGGTTTAATGAAATAAGAACATCATAATCAGCTATGGCTTCTTTGATGTTTCCGAGAATATAGTTTATATAAGCTCGGTTTATGTATCCGTCCTCTTCGTTTGGTTTTGATGTAATTATTTGATTATATTTCACCAAAGCGTTTAAAGCTGCTTGTTTGTTAATTCTGTTTTCCGGTATTTGGGCTGAAAACGCAATATTGACGAATGCTAACAAAAATAGTACAGCAAAGATGCTTCTGTATAAAATGTTCATTATAAAATCCCTTATCTGATTGTGATATGTCTGAGTTTATTTTATCACAAACATAATTATTTATGGCAATGTTTGGATAGTTTGTAATATATAGAAATTATTTATTTTGCCGAAATTCGGAATCCCTTTATATTTTGACGCAAGGGGGCTTTTCGGGAATTCGCTACTATGGTGATTTTATAAGGCAAGTTGTTATTTGTCTTGGTATGTCAAAATAAGCAAAAAAAATTTTTACAAGGTTTAAAACAAATATGATTAGTAATATCGCTCTAAAAAAACCGGTTTTTGTATCCGGAAAATTTAATCCTTATTTAAAAATGTGTAACTTGGAAACACAGAATAATGTCTTGGGTAAGTTGAAGTTGTTGACTTCTGAGGCCGGTAACAATCGTGAATTTTTACAAACCTGTATATATGACCAAGCCGGAAAAATGTTGGGAGAAGAAATTTTTTCGATAAATGATTCTCCGAGAACTATGTTTGGTTTTGATATTCGTGTTAATCGAGATTTGAGGAAATGCGGAGCAAGGCTTGGTGAAATTTTAAGGCTCTCAAGCATTATAGAGATGATAGAAAATAATGCGCCGTCTTTGGATATTATGTCTAAAGGTTCGGCAGTTTATTTTCACAGTAAATATAAATTTGAACCGAATTTGAGAAGATTTGATCAGTCTGAAATCGCACTAAAAACAATTATTCAAAACTCAAAAGGTAAATGGCCGGAGTTTGAATCCGAGGCTCAAAGACTTTTGGATAAGTTTGAGAAAACCGAAGATATACAATCACTTTGGCAGGCACGAAGTGAAATAAACGAATTATTAAAAAAATACGTATCAAAAGTTCTTGCAGATAAAAGTATTCAAGGTGAACATCCTTTTGTGTTGGGTTTTGATATGACATTAAAAAAAGATTCCGTTATCAGAAACAAAGAATTTTTTAATTCTCTATTTGAATCACACGGTATTGATTATAAAATTTAAATCTAATCAACCTGTAGGATATTTTATTTTGCTACTTGAAAGCTATGTAAATTTTATGTAAAATAGTCATATACATATATGTAAGAAGAGGAATTATATTAATGTTCGAACGTTTTACGGAAAAAGCAATCAAAGTTATTATGCTTGCTCAAGAAGAGGCTCGTCGTTTGGGTCACAACTTTGTTGGTACAGAGCAAGTTCTCCTTGGTTTAATCGGTGAAGGCACCGGAATCGCTGCTAAAACCCTTAAATCTATGGGAGTGAATTTAAAAGATGCACGAATTGAAGTGGAAAAAATTATAGGCAGAGGCTCCGGTTTTG
>JAFQNY010000006.1 GCA_017395765.1 bacterium | reverse complement strand
TCGTGAAGTTTACCGAGTTCAAAAACTCTCCAATAATAAATCATTTGCTTTTTAGGTTTCTCAAGGATTAAAACAACCTTGGCGCGTTTTCCTGTCATTCGTTGATAATGTAATGCCTGTCCAACACTCTCTGCCCATTTATTTGCGAAATCAAATTCAACAGCGTGCGTATCTGTTAAACAGTCAACACGAGTTCTGTCACTATTTTCATACTCTTCAACCCCATTATGCATAGAACACCAAGCACGTTGATAAGAAGACTCGTAGTGCTTGTGTTTAACATATTTATAACCATTACTTGTGTAGCCATAATCAAATGCCCCTGCAAGTGATGGAGAGAGTGTAAACAGCATCGTTAGTAAAAGAACAAGTTTTTTCATATTCCTATTTTAAATTTGGATTATGTCAATAATGGACATAAGAATAGACACTTTAACTAGGCTGTAATTACAGCCTATTAAATTAAATTTAACATTAAAATTAAAGGTATGCAAGATACTGCTAAAAATAAGACTGCTCACCTTGTTAAAACCTTTGGCGAAATTATTGAAAATCACAGAAAAAGCCAAGGGAAGACAATTTATAAAATCTCTGCCGAAGCATGCTTACCAAAAGCAACTTGGCGAGAAATTGAACGCGGGCTTAAAAACTTTAGATTTGCGAATTTATGGAAAATAGCAGAGGGATTAGATATCCCACCTGCTACTTTAATCGAGGAGTTAAGCAAGGAACTTGGACCGGATTTTACTTTGTCGGATTCTGATTAATACTTCTTTTTCTTGCGATTCTATAAATATATCCTTCAGATAAATCACATTCTTGAGCTAATTTTAAGCGAGACTTTTTCGTGCCATCATATTTTTCCATAATGTATAACACTTTCGCAGGTAATGTTGCATTTTTGGGAATAGAAATATTTACACCGGGAATTTCGCACATGAGTTTTATTGCTGCTTCTAATCCTAAAAGCAATGCAACCATTTTCAAATCTTCATTTGGTAAATTTTCAGGTGTTATTTTATCTACCCAAGGTTTATTATTTTGCAAAATTATCTCCTGCAAGTTTTTTTTGGTCTCATCAGTTAACGCATCACGTTAAGACAGCCAGCTTGCACCGGTAGCCGGCTGTTTCGACCTATTATGCTCTAGTCATCATAGGAATGTTGATTTCAAGATTTGATATTTCTTTCATCAACTTTTTCAATAAATCAATTTGAACTTTTACAAGTCTGCATTTGTCACGTTTTTCATACTTTTCTGTGTAGTTGTCTTCTACCATTGAAGCTTCTGCAAAATCTAACATTACTTCGTTGTAATCCGCCATTAATGTTTCCATTTCTGCGTTCATAATTGACATTGCTGTTTTTTCCATAAGTTTGTCTCCTTCTTTTTTTATCTACTACCTTAAAAGCTATTTAAAGAGCTTTTAAATACTTTTTAATTCTTATTTGTTCTAAAATTGCAATAACTCTAGACGCTTTGTTTTTAGTCATAAATCTGATGTCATCAACTCGGAATTGTTTTTTAATGTATTTGCGTAAACTTTCCTTTTGTTCTTTTTTGTCATCGGAGTTGCAAATATCTGCCCAAGTTGCCTCTAGTTTTCTTAACTGCAAAGGTGTTGCCATTATTGGACTTCTGCCGATAAAATCGTCATATTTTTTTAATTTTGTATTTTTTAAAACTTTAACTTTATCGTTTAAAATACTAATGAAAATTTTTGCTTCTGTTTCAGTTAAGGATTTTGAACTGCAAACATCAAAACTTGCAAGCATATCTCTATATAGATCGTCATCCAATCCGAGAATATTTTTTAGTGTATGAATTTGTTTAATTTGAAACGCTGTAATCATAATACTCCTGTCTTTGTAACTCTCTACCATGAGAAATCCCAATTTGAACCCCAAGGATAAATATGCCGAGAATTATCAAAAAAATAGTCATAATTTTATCAATTCTGTCGTTCATATCAGCCTCACATTATAATTTGGCTAATACTTGCCTGAACTGTATCTTCATTCGCCTCCACACCATTTAGCTCGGCAATACGAATAGTTCTAACCAAGAGTTTAGTTAGAACCCTTGTATT
>JAFQNY010000005.1 GCA_017395765.1 bacterium | reverse complement strand
TCTTCTTCATCCAAGCCCAAAGCTATTCGATGCCCTTTTTGAACTTTAATTATAGATGAAATCAGAAAATCCAATGTTGCTATAGAATTTTTTGGCATTTCTAAAAATTCTATATCGGCTCTTGTCAACTCTTTTGAATATTCGTCCAAAATAAACCCTAAAATTTCAAGTGTTTTGTCAAAAAAATCTATGTGCGTTTTATTAACTTGGTGTTTTTTTTGTTTAATATCTGTTTCTTTAACTTTTGCCATAAAATCCTCATAAAAAAAAGGAGACGCAAGGAGTAGTGTGTAAATCGAGAGAAAGGTGAAACGAAAAAGCGTCTCCTAATAATATAAAAAGTTGTAATTAAATTAAACTGTTTTGATAATTTCTTTATTCCCGTAAAAATCATAAGCATATTGACGAATGCGCTCAGTACCTTTGATTTTAACGGCTTTATTAACACCATATTTCCATCCGTAAGGTTTTATTTTAAACTTTCTGTAATTACACTCTCGCATTGAATAAAGAATCTCTGATTTCAAAGCATTTACCATTAAATCAGCTTTTATTCCCGAAACTGAACGAAAGTCGCTTACTCCGTCAAAACGAACTTGATAAAGCTCTGCCACAGGTTTTGAACATATCGGACAAAACCCAAAAGATAATTTTCGGCTAATATACAAGTTTGTTTCTTTTAAATAATAAATATCCAGCGCTTTAAAAGCACAACAATGACGCATAAAACCTCCGTTTTAATTTTTCCACGATAAACAAACCTGTTAAAACACAGGTCGGGGAAATCCCTCATACTTTTTTATGATTCGCCTACGCAGTTTGTGATAAACATTGTTTTGAGATCAAGTACAAATTTATAATACAACATTTTTAAAATCCGACTAAGGATTGTAACAACTTTTTTACATCTAAACCCAAAACCTAGCTTTCTTCATCGGTTTGAAGTAAAATTGTAGCTGAAAGAGAGGTACGGCAAATGAAAGCTATTGTTTTTGATAACGAATTAAAATTAGATAATAATTATCCAAACCCTATGCCACAAGAGGGGGAGGCCCTTATTAGAGTAACTCTTGCAGGTATTTGTAATACAGATTATGAAATAACAAAAGGTTATATGGGTTATGTCGGAGTTTTGGGACATGAATTTGTCGGTATCGTTGAAAAAGTCAATAGCAATAAGCCGGAAGATTTAAAATGGATTGGCAAACGTGTAGTAGCAGAAATCAGCTGGGGTTGTGACGATCCAAATTGTGAATGGTGCGCAAAAAAGAATTACAGACACTGCCCAAACAGACACACAATAGGAATCTGGAAAAAAGACGGTTGCATGGCAGAATACATAACACTACCTACAAATATTTTATTTGAAGTACCTGAAAACGTCACGGATGAACAAGCTGTTTTTGTAGAACCTCTTGCAGCTGCGTGTGAAATAACTGAACAATTACATATTGAGCCTACTGCTAAAGTTTTAGTTCTGGGAGACGGAAAATTAGGTTTAACTACAGCATTAACTCTAAATGCACATAACTTAGACGTACTACTTGTCGGCAAGCACCAAAACAAGTTAAATATTGCCAAAGCTCAAGGAGTTAAAACAAAATTATTAAGCGATTTTATCCCTGAAAAAATATATGATGTAGTAGTCGAAGCAACCGGCTCTGCATCAGGTTTTGAAACATCAATGTCGTTAACAAAACCCAGAGGGGTTTTAGTATTAAAAAGCACGGTAGCAACAGGAAAAGAATTAAACCTTGCTCCTATCGTTATTGATGAAATTACGGTTCTTGGCTCTCGTTGCGGTCAATTTGCACCGGCGTTAAGATTACTTGAAAAAAATAGAATAGATTTTAAACCTTTTATCACACAAACTTACACAGTTGAAAATGCTCTTGAAGCATTTGAGGCAAATAAATCAAAAGAAAGTTTAAAAATCTTGATTAAATTCTAAACGAGATTAACCGCCAATTGTGCTTGAATACAAGTTTTTAATATAATTAAGAGTTTCTCTGATAAAAGCAAAATGGTCAGCTTCAAGAGGAGCATCTTTAATATTGTTAATTTTTAATTCACTAATTGGAGTAGTAAAACGTGCGTCATAAGCTATTTTCACGGAGTCTTTCATTTTTCTGATACTAAAATTGATTGTATCATAACCTAAACCGATTCTTTCACCTATTTTTTCAAGATGTGCGACATCTGATTTAAGTAATAACTTATCCGGATTGTTAATAATTGTTCTTGCTTTAAATTGAGGCGATACACTGCTAATTTTATTCATGTTGGTTTCTCATATAAATTGGGTAATACGTGTTGTCATTATATTATGCTAATTTTTAAAACACAAGCCCTTTATTTACGCAAATTATAATTTATGCTAAAATTTAACTATGGCAATAATTTCAGATAACGACAATTCTTTCAAAGAAAAGATTAAAAAGAATCCGAATATAAAATCAGAGTCTATAGAATACGATAAGACTTTTGAAAACTCTATAAGACCTAAAAATTTTGATTCATACATCGGGCAAAGCGAATTAAAAGAAACCTTAAAAATAACACTAGAAGCTGCAAGATTAAGGGAAAAACCTCTCGATCATATGTTATTCTACGGACCACCGGGATTAGGCAAAACAACTATTGCAGGAGTTATTGCTTCACAAATGGGTGTTGAAATAAAAATTACTTCCGCACCATCATTGGAAAGACCTCGGGATATTATCGGGATTTTAATGTCGTTAAAAGGTGGAGAAATTTTATTTATTGATGAAATCCACCGACTTAATAAAGTTGCGGAAGAAATTTTATATCCCGCAATGGAAGATTTTACTCTGGATATGACTACAGGAAAAAGTCAAACCGCTAAAACATTAAGAGTTCCGATACCTAAATTCACTTTAATAGGAGCAACAACCAAAGCCGGAGAGCTATCGAGTCCTTTGCGTGACAGATTCGGGATGATTCATAGATTAGAATTTTATACTGTCGATGAGCTTGCTGAAGTTGTAAAAAGAACCGCTAAAATCCTTGAAATTGAAATTACTCAAGAAGGGGCTACCGCAATAGCAATGCGTTCAAGAGGAACACCGAGAATTGCAAACAGATTGGTCAAAAGAGTTTCTGACTTTGCAATTGTAAAATATAACGGTGTTATCGATGAAAAAGTTGCCAATGAATCGTTGGATATTTTAAAAATTGATACTTTTGGGTTAGACACAACCGATAGAGCATTGTTAAATCTAATTATAGAAAAATATGACGGAGGACCTGTTGGTGTTGAAACAATTGCGGCAGCATTAAGCGAGGATGTCAGAACCATAGAGGACGTATGCGAACCATATTTATTACAAGCAGGTTTTTTACAAAGAACTCCGAGAGGCAGAAAAGTTTCTCCGGAAGGTTATAGGCATTTGGGATTAAAACAACCTTCAGAACAAAAAACATTATTTGATTTTTAAGGATTTCTATATGAAAAAATTGTTTTTACTGATTATTTCTTTATTTTTTTCAATACAGATGTGTTTTCCAACAGAAAATAAAAATCTTAACACATCCGAAATCGGAATCGTGAAAAATCTTGAATTTGTTGAACTTAATGAATCAGAAGTTGCTCAAGTTAAGCAAGATGTAGAGGTTAAACTCTTAAGCGGAGAATTTAAAGGGGAAACCGTAATCATTGAAAATATTCTAACCGGCAATCCTTATTATGATATAAAATTAAAAAAAGGGGTAAAAGTTCTCCTGCACGTTGAAGAAACCGAAGAAGGATACATATATTCAATAGATAATATTAAACGCTCCGGAATTCTATTTTGGCTATCAGCATTATTTTGTGCATTATTAATTTATGTAGGAAAAATGAAAGGTTTATATAGCCTTATATCCATAGTCCTTACTTGTTTTTTAATAACAACATTATTATCTCCGATGATTTTAATCGGCATCAACCCTGTAATAGGTTCTTTATTAATAGCACTTTTATCAACTGCAATAACAATGTATGCAGTTGGCGGTTTTAACAAAAAAAGCTCGTCAGCAATTTTAGGATGCCTATTAAGCATTATTTTTGCAACTTTTCTGGCATATGCAACAGTTAAAATTGCTTCCCTAAACGGGTTTACAGATGAAGAGGCAATGTTTTTGTTCTCAACTCATCCTCAACTTGATTTTGTAGGTCTTGTTATTTCAATGATAATTTTAGCTACACTCGGTGCCGTTATGGACGTTGCAATGTCAATTGCCAGTACAATAAATGAAATTTATACAATAGACCATACTAAAACAATTAAAGAATTATTTAAAAGCGGAATGAATGTAGGCAGAGATATTATAGGAACCATGGCAAACACTTTAATACTGGTCTATATGGGAAGTTCATTACCTCTGATACTATTGGCAAACAACATTGACTATACAAAGTTTACAAATCTTGCTTCCGTCGTAACGGAAATATCATCAGCCCTAATCGGCAGTTGCGCAATTATAATTTGCGTACCTATAACAGCATTAGTCGCCTCTCGATTGATTAAAACCGATTCGAAAAACCTTGAAATTTAAAAACTCAAGCCTAATTGATTTTTAAACTTACGAATGCTATACTCAAAATTAATAGGGGAGCTTAACAATGAAGAAATTGTTTGTATATTTATTAGCGATGTTTTTATGTACACAAAATGTAATGGCAGCATCATTTAAAGCCGATGCAAAAACCAAAAGAATTCCGGCAGGAACAACATTCCAATTAGAATTTCTACAACCGGTTAGCACATACTCCGGAGGAGCCGGAGATTCTTTTGTCGCAACATTACTAAATGAGCAATCAGCCGGAACAACAATAATATTGCCGGTCGGAACAGTTGTCAGAGGAAGTGTTTCAAACGTAAAAACCGCAAAAAGATTTTCCAGAGGAGCAAAGTTATATTTAGACTTTGACCATGTAGTTACTCCTACAGGAAGACAAATCCCACTGGATTTAGCAATTTCTCAGTTTGATAAAATATATTATGATGGCGGATTATATAAAAATTTAGGCTACGGAGAAGCTGTAAAATCAAATTATGAAAGAGCGGCAGAAATAACTAAAAATGCAACTGAATTTGGAGCAAAAGCAGGAGAATCCGCTCCGGGAATACAATATTTAACAACGCCTCTATGCGCAATCGGAGGATTTTTTGGCGGTGCAGGATATTTTATCGGAGATAGCGTAGCTGATATGTTTAGAAGAGGTCAGGACGTTTATATAAACACAGGCGACATTGTTAATGTTAAACTTGTTACACCAATAGATATTCCGGTGTATTAAAAAAACAAAACCGGCAACTATTGTTGTCGGCATCTTTTGTTTTTTTGTGATGATTCTCTTATTTAACTTCTACATCATCGGTGGCTTGAAGCTGTTTTGACTTGTAATTATGGATGACGGCATCAACCAATAAGTCGTATGAAGCACTTTTCTCGATATTCGGGAATTCCTCCTTCAATTGTTGTCTGACCATTGCTTCCAACCTTTGTTCGTCAGATTTGATTTTAAGTTCTGTACTTGACAGAGACTTTATATATTCCTCATTCGCTAATCTTTGTCCTTCTGAAAAAGTCAATAAATTAGCCTTAGGATTCATAACATTTTTTAATGTTTTTAGAAATTTTAGGTTAAACATATTTGCCTACTTTCACTACCTTCACTTGTATATTTATAAAGTCATGTAAAAATAAAAATTGACTATTTTTAAGCATGTACTTTACAAATATTTACAAATCTCTCTTACATATTTAATTTAGAAAAATCTGTTAATATTATATACTTATTTTTAAGTTCGTTCAATAGTGCTAAGCGGTTATTTTTAATTTTTTCATCTTTATCCATAACTAATACATCATCAAAGAATTTAGTTACATAAGGATTCAAATTAATTAACTCATTCAAGAAATTATCATAATTTCCGTCAAATTTTATTTGAGTTATTTTTTCAAATAAAACTTTTTCTGCATCGATAACAAATAAACTTGAATCAATGGCGACATTAATATCTTCTTTTAGAATTCTTAATACACGGTTTGCATTTTCAACAAGTTTTGAATCATTTAATTTTGCTGCTGCCTTTACTCTTGCCAAATAATCCGCTAAATCAACACAAGGATTACTTGTTGCACAAGATTCTAACACTTCTTTCTTATAATCATTAGCCAAGAAAATTATTAATCTTTGTACAAAAAACTCTTCAACATCAGATTTACAATCAGCTTTTATCGGCAATAAGTTTAGTGCCTCATCTATAAGTTTTGATAAATCAATTTTTAAATTATGTTCCAAAATAGTTTTAATAATACCTAAAGCAGCACGTCTTACGCCAAGCGGATCTGAAGATCCTGTAGGTTTTTTACCTGCTGCAAACACTGCACAAATAGTATCAATCTTATCTGCAATACCGACAACCTGACCTTCAGTAGATATAGCAGTTTCACTATCAGCATTAAGAGGAAAATAATGTTCTCTTATACCGTTTTGAACTTCTTTTGATTCACCTGAAACTCTTGCATAATCAGCACCGATAAAACCTTGCAATTCAGTAAATTCAAACACCAAGTTTGTTGCCAAATCAGCTTTACATAACTCAGCAGTTCTTTTAACAGTTGCTGACGGATTCAATTTTTCTGCTAATTTAACAATTCTTTCAGTTTTATCATAAACAGAACCCATTCCTTTTTGGAAAGTCATGCCTTTAAGATTTTCTCTATATGATTCTAAAGGTTTCTTTGTATCTTCATTGAAGAAAAATACTGCGTCGTCAAGACGTGCTTTTATAACTCTTAAATTACCTGCTCTTATGTTTTCAAATTCATTACCGATATAGTTAGTAATAGTAATAAATTTATTAATCAATTTACCTTCTTTAGAATATAAAGCAAAGTATCTTTGATGAGTTTCCATTACTGTAACTGCAACTTCTTGAGGTATTGTTAAATACGCAGTGTCAAAATCACAAGTTACTGCAACAGGATATTCTGTTATAAAAGTTACTTCTTCTAACAAATCATCAGAGATTTTAGTAGTAGCATTTAATTTTTCCGCCTCTGATTTTGTCAATTCTAATATTTTTTGTTTTCTTTCATTCTGATCAACAATTACATGAGCATCCCTTAGTTTTGAAACGTATTCATCAGGTTCATTAATCACAATATTTTGAGTAGAGAATCTGTGACCGTTTGTAACATTTGAAGAATCTCTGTCAATAATTCTTATTTTAACTTCGTCTTTATCCAAAATTGATAATACCCATTTAATTGGGCGAGAAAATTTAACATCATTACTTCCCCATCTCATAAAATGAGGCCCTTGTAATTTTGCAAAAATTTGCGGAACATTTTCTTGAAGCAAATCTTTTGTTTGTTTACCTTTTATTGAAATTTTTGCATAAAGATAATTGTCTTGAACATACAAATCAGCAGGTTCAACCCCATTTTTCTTTGCAAAGC
>JAFQNY010000050.1 GCA_017395765.1 bacterium | reverse complement strand
TTGGTCATACAAACGAAGATATTATAGAATACGCTATCGGGAAAAAACCTTCACCTCAAATGGTTGAAAAATATGCAAAAGAAAAAGAATCTTTGTACCGAAAAAGATGTCTTATTGATAAAGAAGCTTTTAAACTTGCTCCGGGAGCAATTGAATTACTTGATTATCTAAAAGAAAACAATATTCCAAGAGCAATTGCTACAATGTCAGAATGGGATAATGTTGAATTTTATATTAAAGAATTTCATCTTGAAAATTGGTTTGATTTGGAAAACATAACATATTCTGACGGAACAATCCCCGGCAAACCGGCTCCGGATATTTTCCAAATTGCCGCAAAAAAATTAAATATTGCACCGCAAAATTGCATAGTTATTGAAGACGCAATCGCTGGTATCAGAGCCGCTCAACGTGCAAATATCGGAAAAGTTATAGCAATTGCATCACTTGAGCCTATTGAATTTTACGAAAAAATAGATAACCTTGACGGAATTATTACTAATTTTAACGAATTCGACAAAAATTTACTCAAAATCCCCAACAAAGTATAAAAAATTAAGCTAAATACTTTTGCAATGTAGTTTTGTCAAAGACTTCAACACTATTTCTTGAATGTATAAATACTAAACAAGATATTAAAGATTTAAATGATTGAAAATCGTCAAAAGCAAGTTTTTGTCTCAAATCAGTCATACTGTTTGCCATAAATTCAGTTATAACGGTTTTATCGTTATAATAAAGTTCTGATAAAAACTCAAACGCTTCTTTAGTCTTTATTCCTTCTAAATATATCAAATCAGGAGATTGAAATTCCACAAATCTTAACGCTTTATCAATATTAAAACCGATATTTTCATTCAATTCACACTGATTAACATGTTTTAATTCATATTTAGCAATAGATTCAATTGTCATTATGTTTTTATTCAAATTTACGGTTTCTAACAATAATGAATAAATAATATGAGTCTTTCCGCTCAACGGAGAACCGCATACCAATATTATTCCTGGATTCTCTACCGCATTTAATAATATACGACGTTGCTTTTCATCAGCAACAATCTTATCTAAACTACAAGGCGGTTTGTAAATTTTTAAAGAAATCCTTTCGCCCATAATTGTCGGAAATGATGAAACAGACGCAATCAACATCGTATTTTCAACTTTGAAACATAATTTACCCAACTGAGGAATCTCACAAACAGAAGGATCTAAATTAGAAAATGTTTTTAATTTTGAGACAAAAGCAGCGTTCAAAACAGACGGAATAATTCCTTTATCATCAATTTCACCGTTCTGTTTGAAAACAACTTTTAAACCTTCTTCAACTTGTTCAAAATTCAATTCGTGAACATCTTCAATAATAGCTTGTTTTAAAATTGCTCTTATAACCCTTTGGATATGTTCTTCTCCCGAATCTTCTTTATGTAATTCTTCAGTCCAATCAAATTTATCAGTACCTTCGTTTAGAATAATATTATCTACAGTATCCGCAACTTTATAATATTCATCAATCTTTTTCAAAATACTGGTTTCAGAAGCTATTACCGGTTCAATTGAACATTCTGCAGTTTCAATAATTTTATCAATTGCAAACAAATCTAACGGATCAGCCATCGCAACCGTTAAAATCTCTTCAATTTTAAACAATGGAATTATACGATATCTTCTTGCATCTGCAAAAGCAACAAAATTAAAACATTTCGGATCAGGATTATAATCTTCCAAATTAACATACGGAATATGTAATTTTGATTCCAAAAACTTCAACAAAGTTTCTTCGCCTAAAATCCCTGAATTAATCAACGCCTGTCCGATATTTATATTTTGAACATTTGCTAATTCTTCAGCTTTTTCCAAAGTTTCATAAGAAACAATACCGTCTCTTACTAACTCATATTTCAATTTCTCTAACGTTTTATTATTAATCGTTTCCATTACTTTGTCCTACAAAAGTTTTCAACAAAACCCCAACTCGTATTTAAGATTATAGCAAAATTTTATACAAAGTTCAAACATGCACTAAGGGCGTGAATCTTCGATTCACGCCCTTAGTTTTTTTATCAAATTAATCATTAAACCATTCACAAAAATCATTTTTACAGAGATTTTTTTGTAAATCTTCCATAATATTTGTTCTGGTCATTTCATATGTTATCGGAGTAATTGATATCATATTATTTCTAACCGCTGTGATATCGCTGTTTATTGCTTCATCAGACTCTTTCACCAATTCGCCGGCCATCCAGTAATAAACCTTTCCTCTTGGGTCAACACGTTTTTCATATGCATTTGTAAACATCTTACCACCAAGCTCAGTTACTGCTATTCCGGCAATATCTTCTTTTTCAAGCCCAGGTACATTTACGTTCAAAACTGTTTTTGGAGGAATTTTATATTTATCAAGCTTTTCTATTAACTCTGCAATAAATTCAGCCGCAACTTTAAAATCTTCATAATCATTTCTCATCGTAGTCAATGAAGTTGCAATACTCGGATAACCCATCATCGCACCTTCTAAAGCACAGTTAACTGTACCTGAATAAAGAATATCAATCCCTAAATTCGGACCGTGATTTAAACCTGAAATAACCAAATCAGGTTTTTCATCCTCTGTTAAAATCGCATTGATTGCAATTTTCACACAATCGCCCGGAGTTCCGGATGTCATCCAACATCTTTTAGCTCCGTATTTTGGTTCTACTTCTTCAACTCTGATTGGTGTATGCAATGTTAAAGAATGACCAGCAGCACTTCTTTCTCTGTCAGGTGCTACGACATAAACATCGTGACAAGGGGCTAATGCTTCAATTAACGCACGGATACCATTAGCCAAAATTCCGTCGTCATTTGAAATAAGAATCTTCATCCGATCTTCCTCTTAAAATGTAATAAACACTCACTTTCTAATTATAACAGGTTTTATAATTAAAGTATAGTGTCAACCCTGTTGAACTCAATAAAAAAACCTTAAACTCTCATTGTTTTAACAAAAATTTACATTAATTTTAAGGTTAATTATTTTATTCTAACGCTTCAATTTCATACAATACCCCCCAAAAAGGTCTTCATCTTTTTATGCTTTACCACAAAAATTTATAACAATAAAAAAACAATCAAAAATTTTTCTTTACATTTTCTTTACATTTCATTAACGTCTAGCAAATTTTATTTTTACGGACTTTTATTTATATATCATTGTTGATATAATCAGTGTTATACATTTTAAAAAGTAGTTTATGATTAGCAGAATAAGTGTAGAAGACAGAAATATAAATAGCTATCGTCATGTTGACTCAAATAAGATGAGTGGTAATAAATCACCTAACTTTAAGGGGCTTCCACTTTGGCCTGTTTTACTAAAAGGGATTCAAGAATGCGAAAAAAACCCTATGATTAACGTGGCTGTTATTGATATGTTTTCGGCTATTTTACCAAGAACTTTTGTAGAATCATTAACAAACTGGTTTGCAGGTTTTGAAGCTCTAAGAAGAGAGTCTTCAGGCTTAATTGTAAACTGTCTTATCCCTAGCTATATCACAATGGGCGCAGCTTTTGGGCTTAACAAACTCATTATGCCAAAAGGCACTAACCTAACAAACTGTTGGGCAGACAGCTCGCTTATCGAAAAAGCTTCTAAACTCTATAGCGACTCCAACGCTCAAGATAAAATTAAAGATTCTTTGAAACAAATTCTTGAAAACATAGAAGGTTTTGACGGAAAAAATAAAGTTTTATTCAAAGAAACTTTAACTCCTGAAGAAATTGAAAAGTATTCTCAACGATTAAAAGAATTAGTGGAACTAAAAACTGACAAACCTAGAGAATATTCAAAAACTTTAAAAACTACATTGAAAGAAATTTCAAATGAGATTGCTTCTAAAACTCATGTCTATGAAAACATCAAAGTCGGTTCCGGCAAAGAAGGTGTAAAAGCCTCTACGATTAATTCTCTGCTATCAGATTCTGTTAAATTTTTCAGAGAGCACAAGAATTCCGGAATCGAAATGGGCGAATATGCAAGCAAAGCAAAAAAACTTGTTAAATCAAAAAGTTTAACAGGTCTTGCAATAGTTCTTCCCCTTGCTGCATCTATGCAATATATTAACCGTTGGATAACAGAAAGAATGTCCGGTATAAAAGGTGCTCCGATTTATGAAG
>JAFQNY010000049.1 GCA_017395765.1 bacterium | reverse complement strand
TGCGAGTGATTAATGTGTACACAAACAAAGCAAGAAAGGATAAATATTATGGCAAAAACATTTTTAGTAAAATTCAACGCAAAGGTTCTTATTAACGGACAAATTCAAGTGGAAGCTACAAGCCAAGAAGAGGCTGAGGAATTAGCAGAAATGATATTACAAGAAACATTAAACAGCGAAGATTGTTTAGTTGAATTAGAAAATGATGCATCTATTAGAGAGATGGAAGTTGATGGAACTTTTAATGGCATATATATTGATGATGCCATAGTTTTAAACTAGTACCTAAACGGCTAATATACGATTGAAAAAATAAAGGATAAAATTGAATTATGGAACGTATGATTAAACTTGCAGAAAGACGGAATAATAAGGTTATTGAAGAATTGACGTTGAGTGAATTCAAAATTAAATATAGCAATCAGCTTATCTCAACAATAAATTCTTACAAACACCATATGGAATCAAAGGATGTTTTAAAGCCGTTTTTTATGCATTCAAACAAAGATTACACTTCGGATTTTTATTCCAATTTACAATGGAATTTTAACAATTACTCCAACTTTAATTTTTATATTGCTCAGATTTATTAATTGTGTCGAAATGATACGAAACACGCACATTGACTTCACTTTTGCTTAAATGCGAGTGATTAATGTGTGTGTAAAACAAAGCAAAGGAGCATAAATTATGACAACTAGAAGCCTAACAATTGTAAAAGAAAAAAAAGAATGGACTAAAGCAGACATTAGTTGGTATGACGGATATCCAAGCTATGTCGGAGTACGTGTGCTAAAGAAAATAAGAAAGGATTTAAATAAATATAGAAATTTAACAAAACTAATATCCGAAAAAGACATAAAAGGAATGCTTGATTCTACTTACGCAAGTTGGTTATACGTTATTGATTTAGACACTAATAAATTTGAAATTTATTCTAGAAATTATACAAAAAATAAAAATTTCAAAATTGATTCAGAATTTTCACTTAGAGAAAAATTTAACTTGGATGCACTTCCTACACCTAAAGAATTCTTAAACAAGTTTATATAAATTAAAAAGGAAACATTATTATGACATTAAAAAATCAAAGCAGACTAGGATTTGGAACTAAAATCTTAAATCACAAAACAAATGAAATTGGACTATTAATTTACACTTGGGATAATACATTTGCAGACGGAAATGTTCCGTTTGCAACCTGTGTTGATAAAGATGGCAAACGATACAATATTGAAATGGATAATATTAGTCCGATTGAAGAAGAATCAGACATTAAAGCATAAGGAGGGAAAATGAAGGAAGTTATATTATTCTCAAAAGATAAATATATCGTAGGAATAACTGAAGATGGAAAGTTGTTCGAATCCTACGGCAGTACAAATTGTAAAAATATACTTGGGGGAGCAGGTTTCTATATTAAAGAACTACAAGCTGAAATCGAAAAATTAAAACAAAAATAGTAGCAATTTGTAATAGATAATTTTATGCTGCTTTAAGATTAGTTTACAAAAATAAACAATTTGCATTTTATTTAAGTCATGTGTTACATGTACATGAACTCGATCGATACTCAAGAGTCTCTCTCCCAAATATAGAGGCTCTTTTTTAATGCAAAAAAAATCCAATGTCAGTAACATTGGATATGGAACAATATATATCATATTAAGGAAGGGTAGGGGTAGGATTGGATTTTTTATTTTCTCTAAACTCTTGTAGAATTTTATAAACATATCTTTGAGTGTATTCACACTCAACAGCTAATCGATTTAATGTGAATTTTCTGCCATCATACTGACTTTCAATATACCTTCTTTTTGCTTTGCTAAATCTCAAAGTAGGAACTGAAATTGTCATTCCGGGACAATAGAGCATTAAGGCTAAAGCGGTTTCATACTTTGCAAAAGCTTCCACGTTTCTTAAATCATCATTAGGAATGTCATCGGGGGTAATGAAATCCATCCAAGGCTTGTATTGCATAATAGTCTCCTCTTATTTAACGGGGGTCATCATCAGTTAGCGCCTTACGCTAAGACAGTCAGCTTGCTCAGTTAGCCGACTGTTTCGACCTTTTTAACAAGAACAAACCGATAAAATTTCAGTTTGTGATTTAAGCAGAATTTCTAATTTTGTTTCATTCCTTTCAAGTTTTGCTAACAATGGAACCATTTTATTCATTTCACTAATTCGTTCCATTAATGTCTCAAAATCAGTATTCATAATAGATTTAAAATTATGTACTTTTACAAATAAATCTGCGATTTCAATTTTGTTTTGTACAATTTTTTCTTTTACGTCTGCTATTTGTCTTTCTAAGACTTCAGTTGCTTTGTTGCCCATTTTTACCTCCTTTGTTTTGGGTCTCATCAGTTAGTGCTTTACACTAAGACGGTCATAAAGACCGTTTCGACCTTTAAATTGTCATAGCAGTAGATGGGGTAAGCATATTTTCAATAGTCTTTACAGCCTTGTTTAGAATTTCCTTTTGAGCATTAAGCATTTTCCAATTTTCATCAGCTTCATAAGTTGCTTGGCTATATCTTTCTTTGTGATATGCTCTTGAGAAGTTCTTATCGGCAGCTTCCATCTTTTCATCAATATCATTAATGAAGTTTTTAAGAATACCTACAACGCTACATTCTTTGTGCTTTTCTTCTTTTTTCTCATCAATAGATCCAAAGAATTGGTTTCCCATCATCATGTTTGGTGTTTTTTCATCCATTGTTTTTTCAATCATTTGCATAAAATGCTCCTTTCTTATTTATTACTACTCACGAGAGTCCTTCCTCTCGCTTCTCTATCACGTTTTATAGCTTTTATTATATTGATTGCTTTATTTGCATCTTTTTTTGTGAGAAACATAATATCGTCAATTTTTAACTTCATACGAAGAGTACGTCTCAATGATTTGCGAGCAAATTCATCAGTTCTTTGATATGATAATTCCCACCAAAGCCCCTCAATCATTCTTAATTGAGCAGGGGTAGCCATTTTATTGACTCGTTCAAGTTTAGAGTATTTTTTAGGTGGCTCAACCCATAAATTTTGAGCAGTTGCATCTTGAACAAGTGTATTTATAAGAGTAACAGCATTTTTGTAATCTAAATCTTTAGAAGATTTAACATTGTAAGAAAAAAGAATTTCCCTGTAATCGCTGTCACTAATATTTAATTTTGATTTTAATATGTGGATTTTTTTAATCTGAAAAGCTGTAGCCATACTTAATCCTCATATCTTCAAGTTGTAAATCTCTACCATGTTTAATTCCGATTTGAACTCCCAAGATAAAGATGGAAAGAGCTATTGTAAATATGAATAGCATCGAATCGCAATTAAGGAGTTTACCGATAAGATTTTGTTTCATAAACTTTACTCCTCCATCAATAGCTTAGAAGTTGACATAATCACAGCGTCATCGACCTCTGTGCCATTAGCTCTGGCAACACTTACGCTCTGAGAAATCAAATGTTCTAATCTTCTAGTATTTCCGTTAGAAATACGAAGATATGACGAAGCTAATTCAGGGTTTTGACCTGAAGCCTCAAGAATTTTTATTACATCTTTAATATTGATATCGTCTAAAACTTTGTGGAATGTAACTCTTGAATAAAGTTGTTCGTATTGATTATTTAAACCTCTTAAGTTCTCAAGTAAGTCATTAGTACCGACAAGAAGGATCCCGATTCCTGTTTTATCGTGTATTCTGCGTGTAATTTCTAACGCACGATATGGCAAGTTTTCTGCCTCATCGATAATTAAAAGTCTGCCTGAATTCCTTAATTTATTTACAACCTCATTCATTAATTCATAGGCACAGCCTTTACCTGAAAGTCCAAGCCTTTTGTGAATTTCAAGCAATAATGCTTTTGCTGTGTAACCTGAATCACTTTCTATTAAGATTGAATCAATATATTTGTTGCGATATTCTTTAACAGCAACTGTTTTACCTAATCCGGCTCTACCGGCACAAACTCCGATTCTGCCTTTTGTATGGCTTAAACGTGCTATTTCAGAGATATATTTAACGATAGAAATATCAACGATTGGTAAATCTTCGTTTAAAAGTTGTTCACACTCACGTTTAATAAAGTTTCTAAATTTTTCATCTAGAGATTTGGTATTTCCTGTGTATTTATCATTAAGGTACATACTAACAGTAGATTTACCAATACCGACTTTTTGAGATATAGTCAAAGTGCTATATCCTCTTTCATTCATTAATTTTTTCAATTCATTTTTAGTATCCATAATTTACTCCTTTTAATTCTTCTTCGATGATTCTATCCGTCTCGAATAGATAAATTGGCTTCTCATTGCTAACGGGGTCTTCCAATAACAACGACAAGTCAAAGTTTTTCAGAGCTTCCATTTCCTTATTTTTACGGATAACTTTGTCCATATTTGTGTTTGCAAGTTTTGTGATTTTCGGTTTTTTAGGCTTGTTATTACTTGCACACACAGCTTTGTAATTTGCACATTTTTCTTCAATACTAATTTCTTGAGTGCTTTGAATATATGCTTTTGCGATTTTAAAGTTGCGTTTTTTAATCGCCATAGCCTCTTTGAATTCTTCTTTTGAAACTGTATCAGCGTGAAGTGCTGCAACTGCTCTAACGGCTTTAACTTTGCCTACAAACTCATCGTTATCGGCTCTAAACGCCCAAGCCTCTT
This sequence comes from bacterium, assembly GCA_017395765.1. Taxonomy (GTDB): domain Bacteria; phylum Cyanobacteriota; class Vampirovibrionia; order Gastranaerophilales; family Gastranaerophilaceae; genus CAG-196. The sequence continues at coordinate 2,160 of JAFQNY010000049.1, read as the reverse complement.
TGTAATTATTCACATCTCTGCGTAAATAAACCTTCAAGCCTGTTTTGCCTATCATCCAATCTGCCCAATAAGTAATGCCGAATTCTTTGTCTTGGATACCATTTCGGATAATAGTGAAGTTCTTAGATGTTCTCATGCAGAATAATTTAAGCGCATCACGAGAAGTAACAACTTTTTCTTTAAATTCCTGATTAAAGAGTTCATCCGGCGAGAGTCCTTTGAGGTTTTTACCCTGAGAGGAATGCTTGTTATAAACATTGATTATGAAATCATCGAATAATGCTTTGAATTTATCAAAGTCCATAATTTTACCTTCTTTGATTTCTTTAGCAAGTATTTCAGGTCGTTCAACAACATTGCCACCACGATATCCGACACAATGTTTTGAAAGTAAGTTTTTAATCTTTAAAAAATCTCTTTCGATCGGCTTTGTTTGTGCGTTATATGGTAGAGCAAAATGTGCGTTTACATTCAATTCTTTAAGCATTGATGTAGTTTTTGCTTGATTCACATTTATCTGAACTCTGCCTCCTGCGAAGTCTTTTGAACGATAATCTTTACCATTATCAATAATTACGTCAGAAGGCAGCCCATAATTTTCTGCTGCATAATAAAATGTTTGAAAAATATGGTCGGAGTTTGGGTGTCCACATTGCAGTAACCAACCTAACCACTTGCCTGATTTGTAATCACGCCAAGCAGTAACCCATGGAAAAACAATTTTTCCATCAGGAGTTTTGCAAGCCACGTCAATTTGAGCGTGGTCGGAAACCCAAACTTTACCACAGACCACATTGGAATAATCTCTCTCTATGTAACAGCCATATTTACGATTCCAAGCTGTTTCCCCTTTTCTCGCCATATAAATACTTTGTGTAGGAATTTCTTTTTCAATTCTGCGTTTAAAAGCAAATAAACTTGGGAAGTTTTCTTTCTTAGCTCTATGTACTCGTATTGCATAACCTAATGTCAACTCCCAACAAGTTCTAAGAGAAGGACTACCTTCTTTTAAATAAAGTGTTTTAAAATATTCGTAATAAACATCAGCAACACTTGTACGAGAATCTTGACCTTTTCTCGATAGTAATCCACTAAGTCCAAAGGTATCATATCGTCTACGCATTTTGATTATAGAAGGATATGAAGTAGCCAATTCAGGATATGCTAAATTCCATTCATTTATAAAATCTACTAATTGTTGTCCTTTTAAAAACTCAGTCTGATTTATTATTGTGATATATTTATCAGCTTGAGCTTGAGCCCAATTTGGCGCTTCAGAGTATTTTTTACTATCCCATTCATTGTTATTTTGGATATTTAAATATCTGTTTTGGTATTTAACAGGTAAAGAATCAAATTTGATGTAATAATGTGACCTTCTATTATGAAGAACAACCTTGTACGCAAATATTGCATTACGACATTTATCTTTAACCGTTTTTTCTTTAAGGTTAAGTAATTTGCAAGTTTCATCAATAGTTATCCAAGACGGAGCTATTTGCGACATCTATTAAACTCCTGAACTTGAATCTGAAACGCTATTTCAATTAAGTATAAATCGCAGGGATTATATAGTTTTTCCCCTGAAATATGCTTACAAATAACACTTCGATTGACGTTTAATTTCTTGGCAATTTCATTGGGTGTGATATCCATTAATGTCAAGAGAATTTTTAACATCTTTTTTCTTTCTTTTTGACTGTTTTCCATTTTTAGCTTCCTTATGCTTGAAAGTTCCATATATATTTCAAGTCATGTTTTTACCTTTGTTTATTAGGTAAAATGGCTAGTTTTTGCACGACAAATAAGCCCATTTGGGCAATTACCATCGGGGAAAAACAGCTCATACAATAATTATATTTATTGTTTAAAAAATTAAAATACCCCTTAAAAAAAGTAAGGACAACTTGTTTGCCCTATAATAACTCTTAAAATAAACCATACTAAGATTTAAAAATTTTTCTATATTATAAAATCTGCTTTTTGCTCAATAATAGCAAGTGTTTTAAAATTGCCAACAAGTTTATTAAGAAATGTTAAGAAAGTATGTTATTTTTTAGATCCTGATAAATTTCATCAAAACTTTTTTCTCTTCGCCAAATGTATTCTGCTAATCTATGAAACATGTATTTTTCATTCATATTATGACTTTCAACTCTT
>JAFQNY010000004.1 GCA_017395765.1 bacterium | reverse complement strand
TTGCCCGTATGCTCTTAACCCGATACCCTCTTTTAACATATCGATATTATGAAGATGATCTATCCATTGATTGTCAACAACCCTTAACAAAATATCTCTTTCAAGACTTCGCATAATATTATCGTCCCCAAAGAGTTCTTGTTTTTTTGCGTCCGGATCATATTGCTCCATTATAGAATTATAAAAACTGATTATTTCTTCTTCATGATCTTTATAAGCTTTTTGAGCAGCTTCTTTGACTGAATCATAAATTTTATTAAACCTCAAATTTTTAATATCATTTACACCAATATACGAAAGTTGTGGCATTGTGGCATGAAGTTCTTTTATCAAAGTTTCTAAATCTTCTGAAATATATTCTTCAGGATTCATTTCAGGCGCAATATAAGTCTTAAGGATACGATCAACCTCTCTGTCAATCATATATTTAATATCTTCTGATAAGTTTTTACCTTCAAGGACTTTTTTACGTTGAGCATAGAACTTTTCTCTTTGAATATTCATAACATCGTCATACTGTAAAACACTTTTACGAATATCAAAATGATACGTTTCCACTTTCTTTTGTGCAGATTGAATTTGACGAGTTATAAGAGATGACTCTATTTCCATATTTTCATCTACATTTAACATGGTCATTAAAGCCGTAATCTTATCTCCGCCAAAAATTCGCATTAAATTATCTTGCAATGACAAGAAAAACCTTGTTGAACCAGGGTCGCCCTGTCTTGCGGCACGACCTCTTAATTGGTTATCAATTCTTCGAGATTCATGTCTTTCTGTGCCTATGACATGTAACCCTCCGAGTTCTACAACTTTTGCGTGCTCAGCTTCTGTTACTTTTCGAGCTTTTTCTAAAGCTTGATTTTTAATTTGTTCATAATTTTCATCGTCAACACTGACTCTGTTTTTTTCGAGTTCTTCTTTTGCTAAATATTCAGCATTACCGCCTAACAAAATATCAGTACCTCGACCTGCCATATTAGTAGCAATCGTAACCGCACCGATACGACCTGCTTGAGCAATAATATAAGCTTCACGCTCATGCTGTTTTGCATTCAATACATTATGCTTAATCCCTCGTTGTTTCAATAAAGCTGAAACATACTCTGATTTTTCAATACTTATTGTACCAACCAAAACCGGTCTGCCCAATTTATTTTGTTTAATAATATCTTCAACAACCGCATTAAATTTTGCAGTTTCGGTTTTGTAAATAACATCCGGATTATTAACCCTAATATCAGGGCGATTAGTAGGAATTGCAGTTACTTCAAGATTATAAATTTTACCAAATTCTGCTTCTTCCGTCATAGCAGTACCTGTCATGCCGGAAAGTTTCGGATATAATCTAAACAAATTTTGGAATGTAATACTTGCCAGTGTTTGAGTTTCATCTTGTATAGCTACACCTTCTTTTGCCTCAATTGCTTGGTGTAAACCATCAGACCAACGTCTGCCCGGCATTAGTCTTCCGGTAAACTCGTCAACAATAACAATTTCACCGTCTTTAATTACATAATCGGTATCTTTAATAAATAATTCTTTCGCTTTTAAAGCGTTTAATAAGTCGTGAGCATACTGATTATTAATATCAAACAAATCTTTACATCCGATAATCTCTTGAGCCTTATCAATACCATCTTCTGTCAAAATTACGTTCTTATTTTTTTCATCAACTTCATAGTCTTTTAATTTTTCTAATTGAGGAGCAACCTTTGACATTAATGTATATGTATCTGCGCCCTTTTCAACCCTTCCGCTTATAATCAGCGGCGTACGAGCTTCATCTATCAAAATAGAATCCACTTCGTCAATAATTGCATAATTATAAGGTCTTTGAACGAGCATATCTTTTGAACTTGCCATATTATCACGCAAATAATCAAACCCAAACTCATTATTTGTACCGTAAGTAATATCACAAGCATAAGCAGCACGTTTACGATTAAACTCTTCTGCATCATGTTGATTAGATAAAATTACTCCAACCGTCAATCCTAAAAACTTATAGATTTGCCCCATCCATTCACTATCACGTTTTGCAAGATAATCGTTTACCGTAACAACGTGAACACCTTTTCCTGTTAAAGCATTTAAATATGCTGCAAGAGTAGCAACAAGGGTTTTACCTTCACCTGTTCTCATTTCCGCAATATGACCGTTATGCAAGAAATACGCACCAATTAATTGAACATCAAAGTGGCGCATATTAAGAACACGTTTTCCGGCTTCTCTTACTGTCGCAAAAGCTTCAGGAAGAATTTTATCTAAAGCTTCTTTTTCTAATATTCTGTCAGCTTTTTCATTATCAGAAGTAGGGCGTTTTGCTAAAATATCTTTAAACTCTTGAGTTTTTGCTTTCAACTCATCGTCAGATAGCTTCGCAAATTCAGGTTCTAAAGCATTAATATGCTCAATAATACCCATTATATTTCTAACTTTTTTCTCATTGGGATCACCCATCAATTTTAATAAAAAACTAATCATTACATATCCTCTCCAATTATTGACAATATAACACAAACAGTTTGAAGGGTAAATATTAGTCTTTTATATAATTTTTATAGTCTAATCCCTATATCTTATAAAATTCTCAAAAAATCTAAATGCATTATTCCTATAATGCGTTGCCCCGATATCACCGTTAAATATGCCATCCCAATGTCTTTCACATTCAGTCCAAGCTCCTGAACCAGACATTTGTGTAGCACGCATCATCAAATCATGTGTATTTGTATAAGGAGACAATGGCATCAAATCGTGTATCTGCATATACGTAGGCAGTTTATTAGATACATATTCATATCCAAACAAACAAGAGTTAATCCTATTTAATCTCGTTTCATAACTGTTAGCACCATAGTCATTATCATTGGAAACTTCAGGACCGGCAGCATATTCTCTTGACGGAGCTTGCTTTTTAGATTCCCAAAGGACACTGTTAAAGTCATCAGCTTTTCCCCAGTCTGTACCCGCCGTGAAGCCCATACTTTTAAAACCTAAATCATCATTACATTTTTCCCCAATAAACGCCAAATCATTGCGTCCGGTTTTATTTCTGATTTCGTACAATATATATGACATTTGGTCTTTATTGGGCAAATTCCCGATTCCGGCATAACAGTCTTTATGAATTATATGTTTTGCACTATCAAAATAAATCGCATCAAACCCCAATTCAATAGCCCAAACACAAGCGTCAATAAAAGCTTTTTCATGCTCATACCAATTAAAATCTCTACCTTGAACCTTTAATTGTCCGGATGACAATGGCATTCTAAATGCAGTTTTAAACCCTAATAAATGAGCTGCATCATTATATGCTTTAACTTGTTCATCCTCGCCTACTTTACCGATAAGTCCGTCAGAAGTCAGATTTTTGCTAATACCGGTATGTAAATTTACACAATATAAAGAATCTGAGTTTTTATACCCGTCTCCATTCACGGAAGGATACAACTGTGATAATACTATACAATTTGCAAAGGAATTAGGTGACGTCGGGATTGCCGGTAATAATTTCATAGCCTGCAGCAAACCCTCTGAGACCCTGTTCCCGTCAAACTTTGCAATAGCCCTTGGGTTAATTTCTATATAATTTGCATGTCTTCCCCATTTATCCCCAAAATTAGGAGATGGGATATAAGAAGGAATACCCGGATACTGGTTATTGGGTTTTATAATTGTACAAATTGATTGAATGGTTTGTTCGACAGTTCTCTTTAAAAGTTCTGCAGGATGAGCATTAACCCACTTTTTCATTCCTACTTGCCAAATATGGGAATGAGTCCAAGCATCTTCATAAATCGAATTGCGCCCCGTAACATTATAAAACAATTTTTTCAAAGGCTGCGGATCGCCATAATATCCTTTAAAGCTTAAAGACTTTGTATTCATCCTCACGGAACGAGAGCTCTCAGTTTCAGTACTTCTATTTTTAGCACTGATTTTATTCGACATATTATAAGAGTTTGCGGGCAAAAAGCCTGAAACATTTAACATAACCAACTATCCCTTTGACGTTTACACACGTACTTATACTTAAACACAAAAACTTTTTTTTTGCTACTTATCTTCTGAAACATAACCAAAGTTTTTTAACAAAAAGTCTTTCTTGCGCCAATCTTTTTCTATTTTAACTTCAAGAGCTAAAAACACTTTTTTCTCAGTAATTCCTTCTAATTCTAATCGAGCTTCTGTTCCGATTTTTTTCAACAATGACCCGTTTTTTCCGATTAAAATTCCTTTCTGACTCTTTTGTTCACAGTAAATTGTTGCATAAATTCTGTCAATATCTTCCGCTTCTTGATATTTATCAATTGTTATTGCAACGGAATGCGGAATTTCATCTTGGGTATTTAAAAGAATTTTTTCACGCACAATTTCTTCCGCTACAGAACGCATTGTTTCTTCGGTAACAACATCATCCGGATAAAGTTTTTCTCCCTCCGGAAGCTTTTTGAAAATATTTGACAATAAAGTATCTTTGTTACGCCCTGTTTTTGCTGAAATTCTGATTACCGGAACATTATCATTGAATAACAGTTTATAACTCATCAGATTCTCTTCAAGCTTTTGAATATTTTTTACTTTGTCAACCTTATTCATTACAAGAATTACAGGAATATTAGCGTCTTTTAACAAATTTTCAACAATCCACTTATCGCCTTTTCCGGCAGGTTCAGAAGCATCAACCAAAAAAAGTACTAAATCAGCATCAGGTAGAGCAAACTTTGCTTCATCCATTAAAAACTCACCTAATTTATTTAAAGGGCGATGGACACCGGGGGTATCAACAAAAATAATTTGACCTTGAGGCTCAGTCAAAATCCCCTTTATACGTTTCCTTGTAGTTTGAGCTTTATCCGTAGTTATAACTATCTTTTGACCCAAAACTTGATTCAAAAGAGTCGATTTCCCTACATTTGGACGACCTAATATTGTAACAAATCCGCATTTCATAATTAGAGTTTAACACAAACAAGATTTAATGTTATAATTTAACTATGATATTAAAAAAAGGCGATACAATCGGAATTATTGCTCTTGCAGGACAATGTGACGAAGAATTAATAACAAAGGCTACTGATAATCTTGAGAATTTAGGTTATAAAGTTAAGCTTTCAAAAAATATCTTCAAGAAAAACAATTATCTTGCCGGTAGTGATGAAGATAAAATACAAGAATTACATAATTTTTTTCAAGATTCAGAAATAAAACTAATCTTAAATGCCAGAGGTGGCTATGGTTCAATAAGATTAATCAATAAAATTGATTATGAAATAATAAAACGCTATCCTAAACCCTTTTGCGGATTTTCAGATATTACAGCTTTATTATTAATGTTTTATAAAAAAGCAGGATTAATCACTTACCATTCTCCAATGTTAAGTTCTGATTTTGTTGAAATTTCAAATTTTACATTAGACAATTTCTTCAAAGCATTAAACAATGAGAACCTTATTTTTGAAGGTTCAAAAATCTATAAATCAGGAACAACAAAAGGTCTGCTTTGGGGTGGAAATTTATCAACAGTGGTTTCATTATGCGGACAAGATTTCCTTCCTGATGAAGATTTTATTTTTTTCACCGAAGACTTAAACGAACCGGTTTATAAAATTGATAAAATGTTTCAACAATTATTTAATATTCCAAAGTTTAAAAAACATTGCAAAGCAATAGTATTAGGCGATTTCCTTAATATCGACAACGAAATATGGTTAGAAGAATTATTTAAATCTTTTGAGATTCCAACTGTCGGAGGCTTCAAAATAACACATTCTGCGGAAAAAATTACGTTACCAATCGGAAAAATTGCACATTTACAAAATTGTACTTTAGAATTAAATTAAATCATTGCAAAATGCCTAAAGCTATAACCCACTCAAATCTGTCCAACTCTGAAATACTACATTATAGCTTCAAATTCATCTTCCTTACTCGAGTTTGAATATCCTCAAGAAGCTTTCTGTTGATAGATAACAAGTCTCCGATAATTGCAATTATTGATAACTGTACGGATGTTAAAATAAAAACCGCTGCAAATATTAAAGATTGAATATGTCCGTTACCGTCTGCATTAAAATAGAAATAAACAAAACGACAAACTAAGCATAAGCCTATTATAAAGAATAATAATGCTAATGAAATAAAGAACCTAAACGGTCTATAAACAATAAACATTCGCATTGTTGTTTTCATAGATTTCAAAACATAATCAAAAATATTCTTGACTAACCTTGAATCCCTCAATTTTGGATTCACTCTTATTGGCACGGAAACAACTCTCATTCCTTTTGCACCGGCCTGAACCAGAGTCTCCATTGTATATGTATAATTATCAAAGACATTAAGACGCAAGGCCGCTTCTTTCGAAAACGCCCTAAAGCCACTCGGAGCATCCTCTACATTTGTAGAAGATAATAACCTTAGAACTTGAGAGCCGAGTTTTTGAAGAACCTTTTTTAACGGAGAAAACTCTTTGATACTGAAAATATCTCGAGCACCGACAACAATATCCGCTTCATTCTTCAATATCGGCTTAATAAGCTTTTCTATATCATTAGCACTATATTGATTATCAGCATCAGTGTTTACAATAATATCAGCATTTTCTTCCAAGGATTTTTGCAAACCGCTGCGAAAGGCATTTGCCAAACCTTTATTAGGTTTTATTTCCAGAACTTTTGCGCCCCAATCTCTTGCAATTTGAGCAGATTTATCTGTTGAACCGTCATTTATAACCAAAACTTCAATACAAGTCACACCTTTAATAGACTTTGGTAAATCATTCAAGGTCTTTAACAAATGTTCCTCTTCATTATAGCAAGGTATTTGAATAATTAATTTTGTCAAGTTTACAACTCCTTACTTCTTATTGTACAATAAAATTAAAAGAAGAGAACATGTAGATAAAGGGCAAATTTTGGGAGTACATTTAATACTTATAACAGCATTATTATTAAGGCTACTCAACCTTGATAAACCTGAAGGATTATGGAATGACGAATATGTTAGTTGGTTTGTCGCTTCAAAACCATTTTTTGACGGATTTTGGAGCGAAGTCCTTAAACAATGCCATATGCCGCTTTATTATTTATACTTAAAACCTTTTACAAGTTGTCCTGATGTAATATTAAGACTTTTATCCGTTATTCCGGGAATTTTAGCAATTCCGGTAATGTTTCATTGCGGGAAATTCTTCTCAGACAAATGCGCAAAAATTTCAGCACTGATAACTGCAACACTGCCTTTTTTAATTTATTATTCTCAAGAAGTTCGATTCTATTCTCTGTTATTTTTTTTCACGACTTTATCACTATATTACCTATTAAAAATAATAAACAAAAACAAAGGCTACTTAGGCTTTGCAATATCTTGCTTACTAATTTTATTCACACATATTTTGGGTGGAATATATGTTTTTGCCGTTAGTTGTTATTTAATATGTCAAAAAAAACAATTTATAAAATGGGCGCTTGCAGTTACAATACTCTTTTTAATCGGCTCAATTCCAATATTCAAGTATGTTGCAACAATGATTAATCACTCACAATGGTGGGGTAATTTTTCATACACAAACATTCTGTTTTTGTTCAGCGACTTCTTTTCTCCGATTCTGACTAACAAAATAAACGCTTATCCGACCTTTTTCTACAGAAAAGACCTGATATTTAATTTTTTCCTACTTATACCAACAATACTGGCAGGAATTGCTCTTTTTATCGGAGCAAAAAAAGAAAAATTTCTATTTCTAATTTCAACATTCGTTATTTTATTTATGTCCATTCTGGCAACAAACAATATCATTGTTTTTATTACAAAATACGCAATAGAAATTCTTCCTGTATTTATACTCCTAATATCAATCGGATTTTCAAAAAACAAAACAATGCAGGTATTATGCACAATTTTTATCTTACTTAATGTTTTTACAATATTCACCCCATTCTACCCGACAAAAGAACCCAGAATCGAAGGTCATAAAATCGTTGGAGATGTTCTTTCACAAAAGAACCCTGACAAAGTACTCTATACTTACTATGACGAAAACAGATTTCTAAAATACTTGCCTCAAAAAATTGAATCAAAACACATCAGTAAAATAAACAGGTTTGAATATTTGGAAAATTCCGGCAGAATATTAGATTTCGTAGAAAAAGGAGAAACGGTTTCCGTAGTATTTTTAGAAAGTGTGAGTTTTATTCCGCCAAATTTACTTGAAGAATCTTCTCAAAGGAATTTGCCGGAAATGTTTATTACATTTTCAAAAATCAAACACAATCTGATTACAAAACTCGAAAAAGATTACACAGATTTTGAAATTGAGCAAAAAGGCAGTTGGTTAATAATAACAGCTAAAAAGTTTAAATAACTTTACAAATTACTTGACAAAAAATAACGTTTTAGATAATATTAAATTCTAGTCGCAGACAGTTAGTATCCTTTTGTTAGGATTTAAATCAACCGAGCTAGCCGAGATTACACAGGGGAGAAATCCCAAGCTTAAATAAATATAAATAGCTTAATATCAAAATAGTGTAAGGTTTTGCGATTAAAAAAAGATTGCAAAATCTTTTTAGTTTAGAAAAAAGTATGAAATAGGTCGAAATCATATTAAACATATAAAAAAAGGAGCAAAAAATGTCAACAAAAGCTTTTAAACAAGACAAAGTTTCTCTAATTAAAGAGAAAATTGATAAGGCTCAAGTTGCAATTATTACCGAATACAAAGGTTATTCAGTAGAAGAAATTACTAACCTAAGACGTGCTCTTCAAAAAGAAGATGGCGACTACATGGTTACTAAAAACACTTTGGCAAAACTTGCTGTTAAGGATACTCCTTACGAAGTTTTAACTGAAACTTTCAAAGGACCAATCGCTATTGCATTTGGTTTCGGTGATCAAGTTGCACCTGCAAAAGCTTTATCTAAATTCATTAAAGATACTAAAAAAGGTGAAATCCTTGCTGCTGCAATGGATGGAAAACTTCTTTCAGCAAACGAAGCAAAAGCTCTTGCTACAATTCCTTCAAAAG
>JAFQNY010000048.1 GCA_017395765.1 bacterium | reverse complement strand
TATGCATAAAAACCTCTTTTTTTTGATTATAACATAAAGGGGGGTTCTATAAAGGAATTTCAACAATAAATGTCGAGCCGTTATTAATTTCGCTTATCAGAGATATTTTACCGCCGTGTAGCTCTACAAGTTCTTTTGTTATTGTTAGTCCTAAGCCCGTTGAGCTTTCTTTTTTGGTATATGCGCTATCCAGTTGCACAAATTTTGCAAAAATTTTGCCATGGTATTTCGGATCGATTCCGATACCGTTATCATGTACTGCTAATCTAAAACAGTTTTTTTCTTTAAGCACTGCAATATCAACTTGGTCGTTTTCCGGCGAGTATTTTATCGCATTACTTACAAGATTATATAAAATCTGTTGTATTTTTTGATAATCAGCAAAAACTTCAAAATCATCCAACATAGCAACATCGAGTTTTATGTTTTTTTTCTGAGCAAGCGGTAAAAGAATATTACAAGCTTCGGTTAATGCACGACTGATAGGAAAAGAGCTTTTTATAATTTTCATTGCATTAGCTTCGATTTTTGACATATCAAGAACTTCGTTAATCATTCCCAATAAGTGCGTTCCGGAAACTTTAATATCGTTTAAATAATCTTCCTGTTTAGGATTCAAATCTCCGTAGATTTTAGCGGTTAGAATATCCGCAAAACCAAGAATAGAGTTTAAAGGGGTTCTCAATTCGTGTGAAATATTTGCCAAAAACTCATTTTTTATTTTGTCTGCTTCAAGAATTTTCTCGTTTTGTTCTTTTATTGTCTTGTAAGCTTCTTGTTTTTCTAAGATGCCGTCTTTGAGAGCTTTTAGTTGAATTTTGAATACATTAGAAAGCTCTACATCTTTTAAAATATAAGACAATACGCTCGCACACGCATCAAGAACAGCTAAGTCTTCGTTTGTATAAAAATTGTGTTCTTTTTTTGCAAGAAGTATAATTCCAAAGACGGTCGATTTTATGGAAATTTTAGATAAAATATAAGCTTTTTTCTTTAGCTCGGCAAGACCGACTGTTTTTATAAATTCATTATCGGGCAATAAAATTTGACCTTCTTTTGAAAAAAGTTGTTTTTTTAAACTAGGAGAAAGCTCAAAAGTCGAATTAGTTTTGTAATTTTTATGTTCCTTAAAACTGTATTTTAACTGTAAACTTTCAGGGTTTATAAAATAAACAAAACCTTCATCGAAATCCAAAATCTGAGATATTTTTTCAAAAATATATCTACCGTTCTTGTCTGTATTTAAATTAATTTCAAACAACGACGGAATAATTTTTAAAGTTTCTTCTAATGATGTTTTCGACAAACGTGCCTCTCCTCTTTTTTGTCTTGCTGAACTTTTTTCAGCATCTTATAAATTTAGAACTTTAGAACTGTTAAACCCCTGAAATAAATTCAGGGTGATATTTCTATTTTACAAATCTTTTTGTTAAATCTAATGTATCTTTTTTAATATTATTTTTTAATGTATCCATTTTATGTACTAATTCAGTTGATTTTTGTGAAGCTTGACAACCCTTAACACAAATGAAAACAAATGATCCTAACAACATAACTCCAAACCCCAATAAACCTAAGTTCATTCTGAAATGACGTTTATGCATGTTATCAAGGCGTTTAATATTAAAAGGAGTATCTTCATTGTATGTCCCAAAATAGGTTTCGATGCCAAATGAAACTCCTCCATTAGGATAAGTTCGTTTTTTATTTGTGTTATAAAAATGAACTGAGTTCTGTCCTACAGGTGTTATTAAGTAATCATATCCTCTTGAAATTTCACTTTGTTCAATTTTTTCTTCAATATCTTTACAAACTTTTTTTTGTTTTTCTGTAAAGGTATTATTGGTATAATACACTGCCTTAAAACTTGTTGCTGAATTGATTGCTTTAATCATTTTGTACTCCTTAATCATATCCCTTGTGTCAATTATATCATGTATTTGTCTTTTGTCATTACGAGGAGCTTTGCGACGAAGTAATCCAGTTTCCCAAATTCCTTCAAACAATATTTATTTCTCTAGATTGCTTCGCTTACGCTCGCAATGACTATCTTTAACTTTTTATTTAACAAATCTTTTTGTTAAATTCAGAGTATCTTTAGTTAAATTATTTTTCAAGGTATCAAGAATTTCTATTTTATTTTTGTTAAGCTGTTCTGCCCCAACTTTAGGATTCTTCGTTCCTATAAAAAGTGGCAACAAGAACCCAACAATAGGAGCAAGAAGTATTAATGTAAGGAAGTTCATGTCTGATGACCATTTTTTATATCCGTCGTTTAAATCTTCTATTTTAAAAGGGTGTTCTTCATCGTAACTTCCTATTTCATATTGGGTTTTATATGTTACATTACTAGATTCTATTCCGATTCCTAATTTTCTTAAGCCTAATACTTTTGTTAAACTAACAGAATTGTTTTTACCTTGTCCTACGAAAAAATCTTCAGATTCTTGTCTTTCACCAGGAGTGTTTTTGATATTCTCAATAGTTCTTAATTGAGACTCAGAAAATTTTGCTCCTTTTACAGAGTAAACTCCTTTAAAATTTGACTGATTGTTTGAGATTGCGCTTAATTTCATTGTTATTTTCCTTTAATTATTAAATCTTTTTGTTAAATCTAGAGAATTTTTTGCTAAATTTTCTTTTAATGTATCAAATTTTTGGAATAATTCTGATTGAGCTTTAGCCACATTATTACGTGATTTTAAAGCTGAAAAAATTGTTAAAGTTATAGCTAATGCCGCTATTGTAATTATAATTTTCAATGCTATATCCAGACAACCTCCCATTTGTTTAAGGGTTTTTTCCGCCGCATCATATTTTTGTACATCAAAAGGATGCCACTCATCACATGTTGCACAATGACTAATTTTATCAAAATGTAAATTATTATTAAATAAATTTACTCTTGGGTTAGAAACCTTGTATAAACCTACTCTATTTTTATCTTTTGGAACTACGCAATAGTCATTTTCCTTAACTCTATCGCCAAGTTTTGTTTCAATATCTTTTATAACCGCTTGTTGTGATTCGGAAAACCTAACATCATTCGGTTTATAGAAGGCTTTAAAACTTGTTGCAGAGTTGATTGCTGGAATCATTTTGTACTCCTTTTAATTATTATCTGAATATATCCCCAGATGCTTATTGTAACATTTTTAGGTTTATTTTACAAATCTTTTTGTCAAATCTAGAGTATCTTTTAACACGTTGTTTTTCAAAGTATCATTTTTATTTGCCAACTCAAGTTGAGATTCTAGTTTTTCGAGTTTAGGAATTTTAATCATTACGGAAGTTATTGTTCCTAATAGTAATACAAGCATACCTGCTAAACCTAATGAAAGTCCAAGATGAATTTTATGAGCTTTATCGAGACGTTTTAAATGAGACTCATCAAAAGGTTCTCTTTCAGTATGATAGGACCAAAAATAGCCGGTTCGATCTTCTCTCGCATTATATGTATAAAAATGCACAGAGTCGCATGGACCAGGTTCAATCAAATAATCATGTTTATTAATCCTATCCCCAAGCTTTGTTTCTATATCTTTGCAAAGTTTTTTTTGCTTAGGAGAAAACTCATCATTAGTATAATACATTGCCTTAAAACTATTCGCGGAATTGACTGCTGTTAGCATTACTACTCCTTAATTATTGTCTGAATATCCCGTGTGTTAATTATATCATAAATAATTATATTGATGACTGTTCGTCATATTCGAGCGGAGCTCGGATATCCAACAAAGTTGTAGGATGCATTATTTGCCTCTACCCCTAATTTACCACTTAATTTACCACTTAATTTACCCCCCCCTAACCGGCAGTAAGTGAGAAAATTTCGTAGATTTCTTCGTCTGAGAGTTCTGTAATGATCTTTTCACCTTCATATACTGCAAGATCAGCAAGCTCTTTTTTAGATTTTAGCATTTCGTCAATTTTTTCTTCGAAAGTACCAAGAGTAATCATTCTATGCACCATTACATTTTTATCTTGACCGATACGATAAGTCCGGTCAGTAGCTTGGTCTTCTACCGCAGGGTTCCACCATAAATCATAGTGAATAACATTCGTAGCGCTTGTTAGGTTTAAACCTGTTCCGCCGGCTTTTAGAGAAAGTATCATTACCTTTCTCTCCGGATTATTTTGGAAATCTTCAATCAAAGCTTCACGCTGAGGAACGGTTAATGAGCCGTGGAAGAAAGAGGGCTCTGTTTTACATTCATCTGTAATAATTTGGGTTAAGATATCTCCCATTTCTTTGTATTGAGTAAAGATAAGGGTTTTTTCTCCGTTATCAATAATGTTTTGAACTAAATCAACACATTTTTCAGCTTTACCGGAAAGTTCTTTAGACGTTCCGCCTGATTTCAAAAACTGATATGGGTGATTACATATTTGTTTTAAAGCAGTAATAAGCTTAAAAATATTTCCCCTTCTATTAACACCTGTAAACCCGCTAATTTTTTCCATCATTTCGTTAAGTGTTTTTTCATAGAGAAGGGCTTGTGATTTAGCAAGATAACAATAATCGTTTAAAACCATCTTTTCAGGTAAATCTGAGATAACATTTTTATCAGTCTTAAGTCTTCTTAAAACAAAAGGTGATACAGAAAGTTTTAGCTTTGAAGCACGAGTTTTTTCTTTAAACCTTTCAATAGGGATTGCGTAGCTTTTTTGAAATTCTTTTAGAGAGCCTAAATAGCCTTTGTTAATAAAATCAAATATACTCCAAAGCTCTGTTAATCGGTTTTCTACAGGAGTACCGGTCATTGCAATCTTAATGTCTGATTTAAGAGATTTTATTGCAAGCGTTTGGGCTGTATCAGGGTTTTTAATATTTTGAGCTTCATCAACAACAATCATTCCCCAAGTTTGATTTTTCATTTCTTCAACATCTATTCTCATAATAGCGTATGTTGTAAGGATTACATCAAAATTTGCATCTAACTTTCTATCCAAACCGTGATATGTTGTGACTTTAAGGTTTGGTGCAAACATTTGCAATTCCTTCATCCAGTTTCCCATAAGTGTTGTAGGACATACAACCAATACCGGATGCTTTAGTTTATTTTCTTCTTTAAGTTTTAGAATAAGACTTATGACTTGAATTGTTTTACCAAGCCCCATATCGTCTGCCATACAACAGCCAAAACCTTTAGACACGTTTGTCCAAAGCCATTTTAACCCTGTTTTTTGATAAGGTCTTAAATCCCCTAATAAATCCTTTGGCTCTTCAACTTCTACAGGTTTTGCAAAATCTTTTATTACATTTGCATACGCATCATCGTAGTTGAAATCATAGTTTTGCAATTGACCGGACATAGAAGCATGAATAAGCTCTAACCTTGTCATTTTCTTGTGGTTAGCTTTTGAAATCTGTTCGTATAGCTTTTTGCCTTCAGTTTTATCAACAAGAATGTATTTACCATTGTATTGAATAAGCCCGTCATTACTTTCTTCAATAAGTTTGTTAAACTCTTCCAGAGAAATTTTTTCATCACCCAGTGAGATTTCATAAGAGAAATCCAAAATATCGTCTAAAGAAATTGCACTTGATGTAACAGTGTTAAAAATATTCATCAAATCATCTGAACGAGAAGCTTTAACTTTAGCATTAATAGAGGCCCTTGGGATAATTATATTGGTTAATTCTTCCGGCAGAATAACTTCTATTTGAGCTTTTTGTAGGTAGTAAGCTGTTTGTGCGATAAGCTTATAGACTTCATTTAAATTCATTACTAAAGATAATTTGTCTTCATCTTCAAATAATGTTTCCAATTCCGGCATGTAACGAAGTGCGTAATTAAGCTGTTTTTCTACAATTTTTCCGATATCTTCAGTTGCCAATTCCCAAATAGTATCTTCGGTATATAGCTGATCAATTAAAATAGTTTCGTTAGTTTTTCTGTTTTTAATGTGAATTTTTAATTCAAAATCAGTATCTGTTATTTTTGAAACTTTAAAGAACGGAATTAAATCGTATTTGCCGAGATATAATTCGTCAAACCACTGTGCAAAGTTTTCTGCAAGGTCTTTGCCTTTCATTACACTTCTTTGCTCAAGGTCTTTAAGCATATAATGCCCTGATTTGATATCTTTAAATCTGTAAGCTTTAATCCCTAAAAATTTATAAACTAAATAGTTTAAATATTCTCTGATAAAGTTTTCAACAAAATCTTTAGGTTTTTCGCCTTCAATAAATAAATCATCAGGAAGATTTTTTTCAAGCTCATTAATAATTCTTGCGGATTCTTTATTTGAAATAATCGGTTCATAAACAATCCTAAAAGAGTCTCCGCCTGTAGCTTTTCTGCGTTTTACAGTCGGGATAAAATACAGTTTTTCAATAAGCTTCATTGCAAAATGGGTTAATTTGTTAAAGTATGCAAAAGTCTGTGTTAAAGATGCAAAATCAACAAGTTCTCCGAATCCGCCGAAATAATCTAGAACCAAATCCAGTGGCATTTCATAACCGATTTTTCCATTAAGCTCTTTAGGGGTAAACCTAAACATTGAGCCTTTGGATTTTAGATAAAATTGAAAATTGTTTGTCGGAGTAACAAAGAAAGAAAGCTTGCCGTTTCTGTTTATGAGATAGAAATCAGTATTTCTAACCGGTGAATTTGGGCTCAAGAATATGCCTTCAAATTCGTCTTCGATAAGTTGATAAATTAAACTCAAAGTGTAACGAAAGTCTTTGTTTTTAAACCCGTCAGGGTTTTCACTAAGGTTATAAAAAAACTCATCTACGTTATTTTTTTTTAACGACAAATCGATATCTAAAGATTTAGTATCACTCATTTTCTCTCTTATCCCCAAAAATATAATCCCTATCTGTAATATTTTATGATAAACACTATATTAAGTAAAGAGGGATTTATATAATAACTTTGAATAAAGAAGAGAGCCCCTCATCGGGGCTCTCGATCTATTTGTTTCGACTGTATAGTCCCTTAACAGGGGATACATTTTATTAACCTGAGAATGTCTTGTAAGATTTTTCAATATTTTCATCAATAACCTTATCAACAGCATCGATTTCGGTTTTGATTTGTTGTCTTTCGTTATCTAATCTTTGAAGTTTTAACTCTAAGTTTCTGTCTTCTTGTTGGATAATTTCAGTCTTAGCATTGATTTCTTGTTGTTTTTTATCATATTGATATTGCTCGTATTCATATTGAGCGTAAGCATCTTGATACGCATTTTCATCAGTAACTGTAGTTGCGGAAACTGCTATTGTTGTGTATGTTAGAGGATTTCCTTCCGCATCTTTTGTTGCCGGAATATCCATTGCTGTAATTCTGCCTGTTGCAGGGTCAAATGTAAGGTTACAATTTTCATACGGTGTATTTTTAGTGTATTCACCGTTTGCGATAAAGTTGTAAGTTACGGCACTGTTATCTGTTTCAACATCTGATCTAAGTGCAAAATGCGGTGTATAATCGTTATCGAAATAGATATAGAATTGATCAGGTCCGCATACGGTATTGTCAGCCAATGAAATTTGAGCATTGTTTATTGCGTTAACATAACCGTCATATTGTTCTTGAGTAATATAATTACCTGCCTTAGCATTTTCTAATGTCATAGCTTCATGACCTGCAATTGTTATGTTTTTTCCGTCACCTGCAGCACCGGATGCTTGTTTAGAAGCTGTGTCAGAACCGGCTCCGCTGTAGAAAAATCTATAACCCTCATTTAAAGTGTATTTCTTTGACTCTGGGTCATAAGTAACGTATTGGTTATTTGTTGTCGGAACTTTTATAACTTCATTTGAGCCCGGAACAACAACGTATAAGTTTGCTAATTCAGCCTCTTTGTATGAATGGACTATCGGTTCAGATTTTGTTTCAGCTTTAACTGCTATATTACCCTCAGCGAATTCTTCATTCTCATTATTTAATCTGTAGAAATCTGTCACATTCAAATCGGCAATATCATCTTGTGTTGCGGGTCTGTATGCAGTACCATCTAAAACATAAGCTCCGGTTGGTTGGGTTGGTTTTTCAGCAAGTTCAACTAAGAATGTTTCAGGATTGTCACTCTCGATACGTTCATAATTTCCTGTAGGGACATCTTTTGTATCAGTTGTAGAAACATAAGTTCCGGACATAGTTTCTGTACCTTTAGAAGTTGAAACGTAACCGTTGTTTTTAACCAAAGATGCACCATATTCAATAGTGCCTAAAGTAAGGGTGTATAATCCATCTTTACCAGGTTTAACGCTTGATGCGTCAAATTCATATCTTGTAGCACCGCTAACACCTTCGTATTTAACGGTTGTGAAATCATTTGTTGACGGAGGTGTAGGTACGGTCATTGCAAGTAAACTATTATACAATGCAGTACATTGTTGTGAAAGAATTGTTCTTTCTTGGTTAATTTGTTGACCTTGATATTCAAGGTTTGATTGTCTTGCCTGTAAGCTTAATAATCTAGCTTGTGATGCTGCCATACCCATAATTGAGTCTCCTTTTTCCTTTTTTTTTTATTTTATTACTATGTATTACGGCTTTTTTTTCAAAAACTTTAATGTTTTTAAGAATATTGTTACAAAAGTTTACATAATAATATGATTTATTAAAAAATGTTTGTTGCAGATATTAAGATAATGTAAGGATTTCGAATTAATTGAATTTTTTATAATATACTTTAATGTGTTAATTATTAATAAAGGGAGAAAATATGATGTCAAATACTTCAGTTTTAGAAAAAACAACTTCTATTCATCCTTCTGCGGTAGTTCATTCTTCTGCAGTTATCGGAGAAGGTGTTGTAATAGGTCCTAATGTTGTAATAGGAGAAGGTGTTAAAATAGGCAATGGTACCAGAATTATTGCAAATTCGTATATAGAATTCACTGAAATTGGTGAAAATTGTACAATATCTCCGTTTTCAACAATCGGTTCTGAACCGCAAGATTTAGGTTATAAAGGCGAACCAACAAAAGTTATCATCGGAGACGGTACTATAATTAAAGAAAATGTAACCATCCACAGAGGTGCTGCTTGCGGTGATTTTACTACAAGAATTGGTAGTAAATGCTTGTTGATGGTGGGTTCTCATATTGCTCATAACTGTGTGTTAGAAGATCAAGTTATATTGGCAAATCTTGTAACACTTGGCGGACATGTACATGTCGGTTTTGGTGCTTTTGTAGGCGGAATGAGTGTGTTCCATCAAAATATCAGAATTGGTTCTATGGCTATTGTTAGCGGTTTTTCTGCTTCTCGTCAAGATATCTTACCTTATTCAAAAGGTGAAGGTCGTCCACCTGTTCCAAGAGGTTTAAATGTCATTGCTCTTAAACGCAGAGGTGTTTCTCAAGAAGTAAGAACTGCTACAAACCAAGCGTTTAAACTTTTAATATCAGAAGAATATAATACAACTCAAGCGATTGAAAAAATTAAAGCTGAAATTCCTATGAATGAATATATTGAAAATATGATTGAATTCATACAATCTTCTAAAAGAGGTGTTTTATTAAAATCTCATAAATCAGGGAGCGAATCTTTAGAAGATTAATAAACGGAAAAACAAAGATTATAATAAGGGTATTAAGTACAATTAATACCCTTATTTTTTATGAATGAACCCCTGAAACCCGCATTGTTACTATATATAGAAACATATATATCGTTTCAAAGTTGCTAGGCGCCAAAGTTTTGGAATGACTGGGTTATAGGTTTGTAAAGTTTTGTAAATAATTATAAAAAAAAGCCCTTGACATTATTTTTTGATGTGTCATTATATATAAGCACACTTTAAGTGTAGCCGAAACACTAAATAGCAAATTTTTGGTTACCCCAAAAATCATATAAACTCCTAGATAATAAACACTAAAAAAGACCATTAGGATGCAGAAAACAAACCCACCTGACACACACCGGGTGGTTTTTTTTATGTGTTACATGCAAGCATTAATAAGACTTGAAAATAACTTATTTTTGTTATACTTTAGACCATGTAAAAAGATTTTACCAGTAGAGGCAAAGAGAGTTTGCCATGCAAGCCCAACTGTCTCAAAGAATATAAAGAAGGAGAACTCAGATGAGTGAAAGAAAATTAGTTGGAACACAAGAGATGTTCAAAAAAGCATTAGCCGGCGGATATGCTATTGGTGCTTACAATGTTAACAACATGGAAATTTTGCAAGCAATTGCTGAAGCAGCTGAAGAAACAAGATCACCTATTATTCTTCAAGTTTCTGCAGGTGCAAGAAAATACGCTAACCAAACTTATTTAATCAAATTAGTTGAAGCTGCTTTAGCTACAACAACTGTACCTATCGCATTACACTTA
>JAFQNY010000047.1 GCA_017395765.1 bacterium | reverse complement strand
TTTTATCTATATTTTGGAATGATATTATCGCCAGTAAAATAAATAATAATATTATGATTAAAGGTTCTGTTACGAACGGTGCAATACCTGTATAGAATTGTAGCTTTTCATCATAATAAAAACGCTCTTCTTGTTTATTTATATATTCGTCCAAAAATAAGTTTTCTGCTTTATTAATTTTTAAAGTTTTAATATTAAGCATAACATTATTTAAGAATTGTCCCATCTTTAAATCAATTTCTTTTAGAATAATTGGTAATTCTTTGGTTTTAGAATGAAAATATTTTGTCTCTATAATAAGAATTAGTAGTGCACAAAAAAGAGTTATTATTGAAGCTGTAAAGAATTTAATAAATAAAAATCCTGAAATTAAAACAAAAATTAGGATGTTTATAGAGAGATTCAATAATCTCAAAAGATAATTGTTAATACAATTAGGTATAATATAATGAAGAATATGACCTTTTTGTGCATAAGAGATTTTATAAGTATTATGATATTTACCTAAAAGGAAAAAATTCATAAATTTTTTTGCTAAAAAGAGATTGCATCTTTGGATAAAGCCTATTTGTAAT
This sequence comes from bacterium, assembly GCA_017395765.1. Lineage (GTDB taxonomy): Bacteria > Cyanobacteriota > Vampirovibrionia > Gastranaerophilales > Gastranaerophilaceae > CAG-196. The sequence continues at coordinate 9,969 of JAFQNY010000047.1, read as the reverse complement.
TTTGTATAAAAAATCATAAAAATATTCTTTGAAAGAAATAATCCGATAATTAAAATCCCGAGTAGAAAGTTTTTGGCACTTAAGCCTGTTTCATTATTTATTAAAGAAAAAATAAACGGATAAATTAACGCAACGCCACCCAATTCAAGCAGTGCAACTATAATTGACAGAAAATAATACTTAGTTAATTCTTTTTTATTTTCTATTCCGTATTTTATAAATTTTTTGAAATATATTATATATTTTGCAAACATAATACTACCTTAACTTTCTTTGGACATTTTCTCCGTAATATTTCATTAGGTTTTCTATTTGTTCATCGTTTCCGCCATTTTTATTTTTTTTATATAAATTATTTTTAAATAATTGGTTAAAGATATTAACACTTATTAATGTACGAATATGGTTTTTAACAACTCGGATTTTTCTGTTATGAACCAACGCCATTATCCACAACCAAACGTCATCGGCATTTGGAGCATTTTTTAGAAACACATCTTCACGCAAAACCTCTTTAGAAAAACATTTTGGTGGATATAACACTCCTCCGACTCCGGTTAAAAAATTATCAAACCTTGCGTCTTCTTCGTTTACATGTTTTTCCCAATCCTCATATTTTTTGTTGAGGTTTGCTTTATGTGCTCTATGAACTTGAATGTCATCCGGATACGCAATGTATGACAAATAGAGCTTTTTTAGCCAATCTTTCGGATAATATATATCGTCATCTGCAGTAACGATTATGGAGTCAGAAAATTCTTTGAAAGCATAAATAGCTTTTGTATATGATTTTATGTCTTTAACAAACCGAATTTCTAAGCCGTTTTTAATAAATTGCGTAATTTCGTATGGAAGATTTGACAAATCTTTGTAATCCTCATTTAGCCATAAAATAATTCTATCCGGTTTTAAATTTTGATTAAGTAATGAATACAATGTTATTGGCAAATCTCTAAATCGAGCTTCGTATGAGGTTAATGAAATAATTATCGGAGTTTCTCTTTTTGTTTCGCATGTCCCCGGAAAATCTTCCATTGAGTTTATTTGTAACCCGATAAAAGGATTAAATAATCCTCTTACATGAAATTTATATGAAAATATTCTTTTGAGCAAATTAATCACAGATATTTTTCCCTCACAAGGTTAATTTCATCTTTTTTATCAAGAGAAGGAGTCTCTATTTTTTTTCTTAGTATATAATCAAAAATTTCTTTGTAAACTTTCCCCGGCTTAATTCCCAAATCTTGTAAATCATCTCCGCATATTTCGATTTTTATCTTTGAAATAGATTCAAGATAATTTATTGCAACATCATAATTTATTGAGATTCCGTACATTAAAACGGCTTCTAACGGAATTTCTTCAAAAGCCTTATAAACATCATAATCCGTATTAAATTTCAAGTTACAAACTTTTTCATAGGCTTCCACGATAGATTTTTCGCTTGTTGTTAATTCAAAATTCGATAAATCATATAAACCCATATAAATAAGCCAAACAGACTCGGGATTATATCTTTTAATTAGCTCTTCCACTCTTGAATCAATCTTTTTAGGCGTTTGATTTTCCCCTAAAAGTTTATAGATATTTTCATTGACAAATTTTTCGTATGCATTATAACTATTAAGATTAAAAGTTTCTTTTAATTCTTTTTTTATTCTGTGGTAACTCATATCGTAATTAATATTTGCTAAGTATTCATCTTGAAGTTTTTTTGTTTCTCTATCAAGTTCAAAATCAAATCTTATCGCAAATTTCAATCCTCTTATTATTCTCGAAGGATCGTCAATAAAGCTTTTGTCGTGCAAAACCTTTAGTTTTTTGTTTTTTAAATCACCTAAACCGTCAAAAAAGTCAACAATCTCTCCGCTGACAGTATTTTTTGCCAAAGCATTGATCGTAAAATCTCTTCTTGATAAATCTTCTTTTAAAGAACATCCTATATTATTAACAACAGGCAAATGCCCTTTTTTAGGATAAGATTCGCATCTGGTTGATGCTATGTCGATTTCTTTGTCTTCTACAACAACTCGTACCGTGCCAAAATCAGAATTTGTTTTTATCACATCAAGAGTTTGAGCAAAATCTATAGCGTTACCTTCATAACATAAATCAATATCAAAACTTTCAAGTCCGAGAATCTCATCTCGAACTACTCCGCCAACATAATAAAGATTTTTATCTATGAGTTTCATTATTCACAATTTTTCCTGTTATGAAGAATAGAGCAAATAAACGCACTTACGATGAATGCTAAACCTAATAACCCTGTAACAACTTCCGGCACATGTGCGAAAGTAGAAACAAACATCAATACAGCCAATGTTCCGATAGCCCAATGAGCTCCGTGTTCCAAGTAGCAAAATTGTTTAAGGGTTTTCTTTTCAACAAGCATTATAGTAAGAGAACGAACAAACATCGCTCCGATAAATAAACCGATAGTAATGATTAGGATGTCTTTGCTAAGAGCAAATGCTCCTAAAACTCCGTCAAGAGAAAACGAAGCATCAATAAGCTCCAAGTATAAGAATCCGACTAAGCCGGAGCATTTAACCGTGTCTGCACATACTTTTGCACGTGCTTCTTGTTTTTTTTCTAACCATTCAGCTAAACCGTCTATTGCTAAATATGTGATTATACCGGCAATACCTGATTTTAAAACGCTTAATTGCATTGCAGGTTCTATTTTATACATTAATAAGCCTAATATTGCTAAAGTTATAAAAGTACAAATTCCTCTGATACAAGATAAGCATTGTATTTTCTTTTCTATATGATGTAGCCAATGAATATCTTTTTCTTTTTCAGTGAAATAATCTAAGAACAACATTAATAAAAATGCTCCGCCAAAGGTCACTATAGGAGCGTGGGTTAATTCCAAATAGTGTGCATATTGATTAACATCGTTTAAAGCCATATTTAAAACGGTTAAGATATTAAGCTTCGCAAATATGGCAACAACAGCAAGAGGGAATACAAATCTCATGCCAAAAACAGCTATTAATATACCCCAAGTAATGAATCTGTGGCGCCATTTTTCTGACATATTTTCAAGTTTCATGGCATTGACAACGGCATTATCAAAAGACAAGCTTATTTCTAAAATGGCCAATACAAATGCTATAAAGACGCACGTAAAACCTGTTCCGTTATGTACGTGTTCTCCCCATAAATATGCACCAATTAAACCTAAAATCGTTATCAAATAAGAACTTCCGAAATATTTTAACATTTAAACTCCCTTTTCTATTAATGTACAGATTTAATTATAGTACAAATTCTCATAAAAATGAATCTCAATAAAAAAACACGCAAACCTTTATTTAAAAGAAATGCGTGTTTTTTTAAAGTTTTATACTATCTTATTTGATATTTGAGTATGTCCAAGCATCAAATGTCGGTGTTTCAGAAACATTAAGTTCTTTTTTCTTTTCACCTGCTGAGCAATCATCGTGAGCAATTGGAGCATATAATCTGTTATAGTATTCAATAACCATTCTGTCAGAATTAAAGTATGCTTCGGATGTTCTGATTGCTTGTCTCATCAATCTTGCCCATTCAGTCTTATTGTTATAATAAGTAGGGATGATTTGATTTTCGATAATATCCATTACGCATTCGTGATCTTTCCAATGTCTTTCTTCCCAAGGCATATCGTCGTCAAGACCTTCGTACTCAACAGTGTAACCATTGATGCCGTTGAATGTACCTTCTACTGTCCAACCGTCAAAGATTGATAAGTGTAAAGCACCGTTCATGTTTGCTGACATACCTGAAGTACCGGATGCTTCGAACGGTCTAAGAGGTGTGTTCAACCAAATATCTGAACCACGTTTTAGCATTCCTGAAAGTTGTAATTCATATCCTGGAAGAACAACAACGTTTTTCAAGGAATGAGATCTGTTCAATAATTTGTTGAACATTTCTTTACCCATAACATCATCAGGATGGAATTTACCTGCGAAAATGATTTGAACTTTGTTTTCATCAAGTAATTTGTTGATTCTGTCTTTATCCATTAAGATTAACCAAGCACGTTTGTAATCAGCAAATCTTCTTGCCCAAGTGATTGTTAACACGTCAGGGTTAAATCTCTTACCTGCAACGTTTGCAATATATTTGAATAATTCTTCTTTCATTTCACGTTTTGTAGAAAGAAGTTTTTCATCACTGGCGTCACCGCTCATTCTCTTATCTTGCCAATAATGTAGATTTACAGCGTTTGTAATAGCTCTGATTGGGCATCTGTCTTCAACCCATTCCCACATTTTATTAGCTACTAAACCGTGTAATTGTGATACAGCGTTAGCAATTCTTGACATTCTTAAAGCCGCAACTGTTAATGAGAAGTTTTCACCGCCCAATTGAATAGCTGTTTCACGGCTTGCGCCAGAGAAAAATCCGCCTTCAAGAAGTGTATCAACCCAGTGAACTTCGTTACCGGCAGCAACCGGAGTGTGAGTTGTAAATACTGTTTTCTTTCTTACTTCTTGTAAGTTGCCGTTGTATTGTCTTAACAATTCAAATGCAGCCGGTAATGCGTGACCTTCGTTCATGTGGATAACATCGAAGTTGTATCCTGCAGCTTGAAGAACTCTAACCCCTGCAATACCAAGAATAGTTTCTTGTGCAATTCTTATTTTTTCATTTCCGTCATATAGCTTGTGAGAAATGCTCTTAGCCCAGTCGCTGTTGCCGTCAATGTCTGTTGTAAGAAGATATACAGGACAAGTTCCGAATAATTCAGGATTAACTTTGAATGCTTTAACTTTAACTTTTTCGCCGAAAGTATCAACATCTACAACTATGCCTGTATCTTCTAAATAATCATAATATTTTCTTATATAAGCTACTTCAACATTGCCTGAGTGGTCGATACGTTGGTCGTAATAACCATAAGACCATAACATGGTTACACCAACCATCGGCATTTGTAAGTAACCTGCTGATAACATGTGAGAACCTGCAAGGAATCCTAAACCGCCTGAATATGTGCTAAGTGACTGATCCATTGCTATTTCCATTGAAAAATACGCTACGTTTGGTAATGTCATAATTTTTAACCTTTTTTAATGTGTACTACTTTAGGACTAATAGAATCCACTTCAAAATATACCAATAAAATAACTTTTTATCAATATTTTTGATTAATTTCTAATACTAATTTATTACAAGTTTCTATAAAACCCTTTAGAATACTCTATTCTGCAAATGTTAAGAATTGTTACAATATAATCCTTTAGGATTAGTTAATTTTGATTATGTATATAAAAGTTTTTGTGATATACTCCTATATATCAATAAGTATTTCCAACTAATTTAGGGGTGATTATGAAGATATTAGGTGTGGCAAATCCGGTTGCAAATGTTCGTAAAACAAGCAATAAAGTAGCTCAGCCTGCTATTGCGGCTAAAGGCAGAATTCCATATTCCTTTTATGAACCTTATGACGCTGCGTACAGAGAAGCATTGGATATGAAAATAGATACTTGGAAGGATTGCATCAAGATATTTGAGAAATTAAAAGCTGTTGCTTTAAAACAACCAAATGCCCTAAAAGAGAAATATATTGGTATTATAAAATTACCTTTTGAGCAGCTTTTAGCGATAGCGTATGCTTGTAATTTTGGCACAAGTTATCCCTTAATCCAAGAACCGGGTAAAGACTTACCTTTAGTATTAATTAAAGAAGGCCAACTCTGGTTCAACAGAACAAACCGTAGAGATAATCCTGATTACAGTATTCGTTTCTATACACGTCGTCCTAATGCTTTTTTTGAAAAAACTAATTCTATCTTAGAACCATGCATTCCTTGTATTGCAAGACCGTATGGAGCTGGGCTCAAACATACCGAATATTGGCCTGATACATTGTGTAAAAAAGAAGATTATACAACGAGTGTAAATGAGCCGGGACGACTTTTTTTCCATGTATATTATAATAAAGACGGAACAGAAAATTTTTGGAAAAATTTACTCATGTCTTAAATTTTTAATCCTGTTGAATTAGCGATACAACCGTTGTTGTATTTTGAGATCGTATCCATCGTAACGCTTTGATACTTAGATGCAACTAAGTTTTTAATCAAAGGTGAAACGATTGCGGTAGATAAAATTCCTCCGGCGGTTGTTGCAATCGCAGATGTTGCATCCAAAGTTCTGTCGTATGAATTTAATACTTCCGTATGTTCAAATAATAATTTATTTCTTTTGTTTTCGGATGCTTTGACAAATTCATCGGAAATTTTTATCTTCTCAACAATATTATTAACAGATTGAGGAAGGTTAAAATCAGCATTTCCTCTTTTTTCTAATAAGGAATGTTTTTCTAAATATTTTTTCATGTCGGTTGTCAAAATTTTTCCGGAGGAGACGTATTTTTTTGCTAAACCTTGTATCGGTCTTGTGATTAAAAGCATTGAAAAAATTGTCATACAGCCTTCTGCCAATTCTTGAGGTGCCATAAAAGCTTTTTGTGAAGTTGAATAATTTTTGTTTAATAAAACTGCACCTGTTTGAGCTATAGAAGAGAGTGCAACACCTATAATTGAGGTTAGAAGAAGCATATTACCGGAACTGTTTCCGAAGTATTTATATACGGTTTCAACAAGAGATTTGGTTATATTTTTAAAAACGTTAGACATTTTTATTTCCCTCACTCTTGTTATTCATATTGCTTTTTTTTAGTATTTTGTTGGCGACTAAGGTTGTTAAAGGTGCATCAATTAAAAAGTTTGTAAACATCATAACCGAAAGGGCAAGTAGGGTAGAAAAAGCATTTCTGTGGAGTTTTAATTTGCTGTTACGAACTGCGACATTTGTTTCTGATAAAATTTCTTTTGGTGTTAAAAGTGTAGAGCCTTCTTCAGGAGAGCCGTTTGCAAATTTTTTTACTATTTTATGAGCCAGACCTCTTATGGTGAAACCGACTGAGGTACAGACTACGATTTTAGAACCGGTTCTTATTGCGGAAGCTTTTGCTGTATCGTTATCGACTTTTGGATTAAAATAATCCCACATTGGTTGAGAGCAAATTGCAGCACAGCCGAGCGCTAATCTGTTCCAATGAGGGCTTGCTAATGCGTGACCGATTTTATTAAATTTTTCAGCATTAACTATATCTTTATTTGGTAAAGATTTGAAAAATCGGTCATAAAATGACGCTTTAAAAGCGTAATTGTGATGTGAAGATTCAGTCCTCAAATTTGCCTTTCTGTATTTCGGTGTGTTGGAATATACTACGATACACTTTAACAAGAAAATTATACTTTATTAAACGATTATTTTCAAGTATAATTTTAATAAATTTAATACTTTCAGCGATAATATTGAACAGGAGAAAAATATGTTAAAAGGACCGTTTTTAGACAGAAATTGGATGGGGCAAAATGAAGATTATAATTCATCTGATATAGTAATGCTCGGTATGCCGTTTGACGGTACTGTATCATATAGACCGGGTTCGAGATTTGCTCCTGAACAGATTAGACTTGCAAGTTGGGGTTTAGAAGAGTATTCTCCGTATTTTGATAAACATTTAGAAGATTGTAATTTTCACGATGTCGGAGATTTGGAATTTCCTCTTGGTAATACAAAGAAATCCTTAGATGTTATTGAAGAAAATATTTTTCAAATCTATAAAGACGGAAAACGAGTTTTTGGAATTGGCGGAGAACATTTGGTAACTCTTCCTGAAATAAAAGCGGTTAAAGAGTTTTATAAAGATTTAGCAATAGTTCATTTTGATGCTCACACTGATTTAAGAGAAGAATATATTGGAGAGCCTTTATCTCATTCTGCCGTAATCAGACATTCCGCAGAAATTGTCGGGTTTGAAAATCTTAAACAAATCGGTATTCGCTCCGGCATGAAAGAAGAATTTGAACTAATGAAAAAACATAATACGCTAATACATGAACACCATGAGCTTGATTGTTTTAAAAATAAACCTATTTTTGTAACGGTTGATTTAGATGTTTTAGATACATCAATAATGCCGGGAACAGGGACTCCTGAAGTCGGCGGACTTAATTTCAAAGAATTGGTTGGTTGGTTTAAATATTTATCAAACTTCAATATTGTTGGTGCAGATGTTGTTGAACTAGCTCCTGATTATGATTCAAGCGGAGCATCAACCGCAGTTGCCACAAAAGTTATACGTGAATTATTGATGGCGATGTAGTAGCCAAAGATTTATTTTTTAATTTGTTTTTTCATTTGATTAATAAAGTTGTTGTCAGAGTCGTTGTCTTTGTTTAACTCTTGAGTCAAATGTGATATATCGTTCATTTTCTTATCTAAGCCCTTAATTTCACGTTCTAAGTCTGCTTTTTGCCTTAAAGCGTCAACTTTTGCTTGTTTAACTTCTTTCATAACGGTATCTCGCTTTTTAATCTTGCGTTCAGATCTGCGAATTTGTTTTTTACAATAGTCACTATAATCAGGAGAGATTTTTCCGTGGGTGTAGTTATGCAAAGTTTTTGAAACTTTTATCGGTAAAAATTTATCTGCATCAAAAGTTCCGTTTAATATATAATCACCAATTTGGTTAATTTGTCTTTGAGTATGATAAGACATCATCGGATGGTATTGTATAAATTCCGTATAAGGTACAGAACTTCTGTTTCGGTTACATTCTCTGCATAAAACTATTATGTTTTCTATAGAATCTTTTCCGCCTTCTGAAATCGGTATAATATGTTCAACGCTTGAGGTATATGGTGAAATCAATGACATAATAATTTGTCCGTCTGAGAACTTGTGGTTTTTTGCAAAAACCAAAAATGAATCAACAGTAATAAATGAAATCGGCACTTGTTCTAATTCTTTGTTAACTTTTGGTATTAATTTTTCACAACCATGTTCTTTCAGAGCTTTTTCATACATTTTTTTCATTTTAGGGATTCGAGCAGCTGAATCATGTTCTAATTCTAATAAATCAACGGCTTCAAGTTTTAGGTCTTCGAAAAACTCTACAGCTTGTGGATTCTGTTTTTTTACTAAAAGTAAAATATTATCAAAATGAAAATCCAGTTTCTCACGAGTTTGAGCTCTTTGAAGCCAATCTTTTTGTTGATGAAAACGATAAACTTCATCAAGATTTATAATTTCTTGCAATCGTTTTCTCGGATATTTTCTTGCATAAATTTCCAATTGTTCAAAGACTGCTTTTTTATGTCCTTCAAAGGTTTCTTTTAGAGGTAATAGTCTTCGCATTACAGCTGAAGCAGATTTCATATGAGTTCTTGAACGACGCAACAAATCCGCATATTCATCAGTAATTTCATATTTAAAATACCGTTCATTTTTAAACTCTCTTTTTCCGTTTGCAATTAATTCATTTAAATCATCAACAAGAGCAATTTTTAAAGCTTTTTGATTTTCTTTAACATCCAAAATGGTATCTAAATTCATATCAGGAAAGTTTAGACTAAAAGATTGCAATACATTCCAAACTCTTGTCGAGCTTTGCCACGGTTTAAAAAACCCTTTTTCCATCATTAATTTCAAAGGTTTTGTTATTTTTTTATAAAATTCTGCAGCTTCCGGAGCAGTTATCAAATCCCGTCCGCAACAAGCACAATTTAGTTTAGGTAAATATTTAACTTCAGTATGTTTTAAAGCAAGTCTTCTGTTAAAAGTAATTGAATTCGGATTTGCTTTTGATATTGTTAAATTCATAATAAACCTTTCTTTGCATATTAGGTTTAAAACGTCTAAAACTATTTTTTGCTATGAAAGTTTATATAATATTTATTATTCTCTTCTCCGAGGGGGGGATTTATTTTATTTTTATTTTTTAATTTTTGACTTTGGTACTTTCTTGTGCCGACAAGAAAGTACCGCAAAGAAGCTCTCGCGCTGAAGCTCCGTTCACTAATTAACTGTAACGCTCAACCTGAGCCGGTGAACTCGCTCCGCTCAGACAGCACCGGCTTTGAAGATGTTTCGCTAACATTAATTGTTCAC
>JAFQNY010000046.1 GCA_017395765.1 bacterium | reverse complement strand
TTAAATCTTCACACTAACTTTGGGTTGCAAGTTCCATTGCGGATTGCAACAAGCTTTTATTAGTTTTGATAAGCGCATTAACAAGCTCCATTTGGATTTTAGCTTGTTGATAATGAGCCATATTATCTTTAAAATCAATATTGGATTGTTCTAATAACCCTGAACGTATTTCACCACGACCGACAAGAGGTTTTCCTGAATCATCAGTTTCAATGAACAATCCGTCTTTAATCTCATACAACCCGCTCGGATTATGGAAATTTGCGGTTGCAATTTTGTATAATGGTACTGAACGATTACCGCCATCTGCTTTACCGTAGATTGTACCGTCGTTTTTGATTTCATATTCATCGTATTTACCTAAATATTTGCCGTTATTAGGGTCAATCCAAAGTTTAATATTTGTTGTAGGAATACTCATTGCCCCGCCTTTTAGAGCCGTTTCTTCGTATAAGTCAGCACTTATTGATTTTGTGCCGGACATTATTTCTCCTTTGTCGTTTAAAATGTAACCTTGAACCGTTGCCCCGTTTCTGGCACGATAAACACCTTCGGAGTCAAATGTGAACTCACCTAATCGAGTATAAGCTACGTTATTATCAGGATTTCTTAAGACAAAGAAGCCTGTACCTTCAAAAAATAAGTTTTCATTTGATGTTCCCGGAATAGATTTTCCTTGACCAAAGTTTTTTAGAGTTTGGTCTAAAACAGCACCGCTTAAAAAGGTTTTGAATGTAACTTTGCTTTCACGAAAACCCGGAGAATACATGTTTGTCATGTTATCAGCTAAAACATCCATCCATTGCAAAGTAGATTGTTGAGTATTTATCGCGGTTGTATAGATATCATTCATCGGTGCGACCTTTCTTTCTGTTGTTTTCTTTCTGATTATCTCTGCGTTCTCGTTGATTTAGTTCGTCGTATTTAATGTTATTATCATCAAATTTTTGTCTTAGTAACGGAAGGTTTTCCTTAAGATACGCTTCGGCGATTTGTGATGACGGAAGAAAATCTGCTGATATTTTTCCGTCCCTTGATATTCTTATAATGATAGAAATATTATTGTCAAAATCTATTCTTAAAGGTTGATTACTTTCTTTGCATTTTGCAAGCATATCTGCTAAAGTTTTTGAAATCTGAACAGATTTTTCTGCCGCTTTTGGCGCAAGATTATCTAAATTAACTTCCCCTTTTTCTACAATATTTACAAATACTTCTACATCTGCTTCATTCATGATTACAGAATCATATTTAACAACTGTTTCAATAGTAATACCGCTTTGAACATCAATTTTCTTTATTCCGTCTTCTCGTTGGACGACTTTTTCTTCAACTTCCGGCAAAACAGCTTCTGCTAACGGATAAATTCCTTGTGTCGGGTTTTTAATATTTCCGTCTTTTTGTACAAAAATATTGTTTTTGTTAGCGATTGCAATGTTTTCCGCCATTGTTGAAAGAATTTCAGCCTCTTCTGCAAGGTCAGTTGCGTTCAATGCTAATTTTTGAGAGTTAGCACTGTGCTTTTCTTCATTGTTCATAAATGAAGAAAAAGGCTGTCCATCGCCTGAAAAATTCATATTAGGCGACATTTGCGGTAAAATTTCTTTGTTGTCTTGTATGTTAAAATCGTTATTTATCAAATCTGATCCTTTTTCATTATTATCGTCATTTGTGGACGGTAACTTTATTAAAGATTCTGAATTATACTCCGATTGGTTGAGAGTTTTTTGATTCATTTCTTGAAACATTGTATTCATGTTGTCAGCTATTTTTGAGAATTCACAATCCGGAGAATCTTTTCGGTTTTCATTATAGGGATTAATATTTTTTTGAATTTCAACTTTTTCTTCAGATTTTATATCTTTTTTTTCATCTTTGGTTTCCGCAACTTTGTTTTTTTCAGAATTGTTTTCGGAAATTTCTTTTAATTCGTCTTTAAAAGAACATTCTGATTCTTGTTGTTGCGGTTTTTGAATCTTTTGATTCTGTTGTGTCGAATTTAGTTTAGAAGTTTCAATATTCATAGTTTTCTTCTTCCATATATTCCAGTTCTGATTCGCTTAATAGGTTTTTGAGTTCTTCTTCTTCTTTTTCTCTTGATTGAATGAAAAATCTTTGTACTCCGATTTCTGAAAACTGTCTTAATTCTTGCGCTTTTTCTTCTTCTAAATAAGCTTCTTTTTGTTTTCCTTTGTGTTTTTCAAGAACTTTAACAGCTTGTTCGAGTTGTATAAGTTTCTGTTTTTCTTCATCAAGAATTGCTTGTAATCGTGCTCGTTCTGCCTCTAAAGCATCTGCTTTATCCCAGAGATGATGAAGATATTTATCGTAGTATTCCATCATTCTGAAATCTGCATGTTTTTTGTTTTGAATTGTTTGTTGAATTTCTTCTTCGTTTTCACGAATGCGTTGTTCTGCAAGATATACTTCTTGTTGCGCTTTTTGGACTACAAGAAGTTGCTCTTCTTTTTTTCTTATTCTGAAATCTAATATTTTTTGAAGTCTGTATCTGAAGGGCATAATATACTCATTCTTGCATGTTCATTATTACAGAATTTCAGGATGTTTAATACATCTATTTGAATGATTAATTATTAATTTTTAAAAGTCAAAATAAGTGCTGTTTTTACACTTTAAAAATAGCTCTAAAGAGTGATTTTATAAGGGTTTACAACCGATTCTTTTTGCGTTATCATGTGGGAGTATAAAAAGAAGAAAGTGTGTGCGTATGATTCAACCTATTAATGCCTTCACCCCTCGGGCAGATTTTAGAGGGTCAAACGGAACGTACAAAGAAGCATTAAGAGGAAGTACCAGTTCAAAGGTTGCCTTAGCTAATGCCGGAGGTGTTGCAGCTGCTGCAGGCGGAATAGCAACCGCAATTGCAAGAAGCTATACATCATCTTGGGGTCAAGCAAGTGTTTTAGGAATTTTTGGTGCATTCCTAACAATGTTTTTTATGACACCGCATCTTATTGAGAAAATCGGATTAAACAAAGCTTCAGTGGCTAGTGAATCAAGTGTTGTAAAAGAGGAATCTCACAAACTTGCAGAAACAATGAAAACTCGTTTAAAACCTGCAAAAAAGCTCGTTCATTTTAAACAACAAAATTAGTCCATCGGATTATGTTTTCCGAATCCTAAACCGTTGCGTAGAATGTCGTAGCACAGAACTAATCCGGTACCGATTGCGCCGACTTTGGCCATCGTTCCTTTAGATAAAAGTGCAAAGGCAGAACACGCAACGATTGGCAGGTTGTTTCCCAGTGAACATAAAGTACCTTGGAACCAACCTTTAATTCTTCCCCATAACGATGCTATCGGGCTGCTGCTAAGTACGTTAAAAGTTCCGTGTCGCATTCCGTTTGACACAAAGCTTGTGTTTTCGATTGTTCTGTTGTTAAAATAGAGTTTTTCCAGATATTTACCTTGGGTTGCTTGAGAAGTGTTTCTTGAAGTTTGCCCTCCGACTTTCATTGCATCAAACAGTGCCAGCCCCATTCCGGCTGTACCTACTGTTCTACATATTATTTTGGGCAATAATTTCATTACTTACCTTCTTTAAGTTTAGCTTGGAAATATCAATTGAGGTTGAGCTTGATTAGTTTTTACTTCTGAATATTTAGTTTCTTTTGTTGCAGACATTTTTAATAATATGTTGGATGCTTCTAAAACGTCTTCAGGAGTTGATTTTGGGTTAGATTGGATTTCGTTTATCAGTTGTATAGTATAATCATTTCCGCTTGCGAGTTCAGAAGACAATGCGCTAAGAGCTGCGATCCTCACGAGTTTTTCAGGGTCTTGGAGCATTTTGTTAATTAAAGCATTCAGAGCAGCATCATCATATCTGTCCCTGTCTTCGTTTAATCGTTTTAGGACCTCTTTTGCTGCAAGAAGTCGAACTTCTTTGTTCGGATTATTTAAGTAATTTTCCAATGACATAATATATTCATTTGTCAGAGCAACAATTTTAACTTTTTTCTGTTTTTTCTGCGCTTCTTTTTCTTCTAATGCTTCTTTATCAAGGTTTTGAATAATTTCTTCCGAAATACTCATATCTTCTTCTTCTGCAAGATTATCATTTTGAATTGAAGCTTGAACAGGATTTTGTTCTGCTTTTTGCAAAGGTTTTTGTTCTTGGCTTTGAGTTTCTGTTTCCGGAATGCTTGTCGGATTTTGTATGTTATTTCCTGTTGTATTTTGAGGTGCTGTAACCCCTTGATTTTCAGTTGATGTATTTTGAGGCGGGGTTGCGTAATTATAATTATTTAAATAGTACTGAACAGGGTATCCGGCTTGTGGATTGTTTATTGAAGCTAATTGAGATGCTTCCGCCGGATTTTGCGGAATTTGCTCTCCGTTTATTTGTTGATATGGCGCAATCTGTGGTTGTTGAGCATATGGATATGGTTGAGGACTTATTTGTTGAGGATAAGTCTGACTCATTTCTTGCGGGATTTGTGGATATTGCGGATTTTGTTGCGGATAAACCATGTATCCTTGTGGTTGTTGAGCTTGTGCCAAACCTTGTTGTTGCGGATACGGTTGAGCTTGAATATATTGCGGATATGGTTGATTATTGTCAACGCAATAGTGATTGTAAGTCATACATTGTGGATTTGTTAGTCCATAATTTTGAGCAGATGGACAACAATGATGATGATAATGTTGTTGTGGCCCCTGATAAAAAGGATATGGAGGTTGAGTTTGAGGGGAATTGTTATTTGGATTGGTAATATTGATTGTAATTCCCGGATAATTAATTGGATTTGTCATAATTCACCTACGTACATACTAACTTATTGATATAAAGTATTAAACTAAAAAAAAATTGCTTAAATTTTTACATTTATTACATTTTATTAAGCAAAAAATTTTGTTATAATGAAGAAAAATGCATGTTGTATTTAAAAAGGATAAAATTAATGGATTCAAAAGTGTTGTTTAAAATTGGTTATGGTCTTTATGTATTAAGTGCTCGTGAAGGAGAAAAGGATAATGCTTGTATTGTAAATGCAGTAATGCAAGTAACTTCAGAGCCTTTACAAGTTGCGGTTTGTGTGAATAAAACTAATTATACTTGTGAAATGATTCAGCAGACAAGAAAATTTAATATTTCTGTACTTGCTGAAGGTGTTGATTTTGAAGTATTTAAAAGATTTGGATATCAATGCGGCAGAAATATTGACAAGTTTGCGGATTATACAGATATAAAACGGAGCCCTAATGATGTTTTGTATATTACGAAGAATTCAAATGCATTTATGTCAGCTTATGTTCAACAAGAAATTGATTTGGGTACACATGTTATGTTTGTAGCTCAACTTGTAGGCGGAGAAGTTTTGTCTGAAAAACCGACTGTGACGTATGAATTTTATCAAAAAAATATTAAACCAACGCCGGAAGCCGTTTCAACGAAAGGCTGGCGCTGTAAGATTTGTGGATATGTTTATGAAGGTGAAGAGTTACCAAGTGATTTTATTTGCCCGATTTGTAAACACGGTGCTGTAGATTTTGAAAAAATTTAGACTATACTTGAACATCTATTGCTTGTGATGAGAGTTTTTCGTTGTTTTCAATAGTACTTTTTTATAATCCAAAACTTATCGCTTTGTAAACTTTTGTAAAAATTGTTTTTAAAAAAAGCAAAATTTGGGCTTTATCGAACTTAGTCGTTTTGTGAAATGTAACAAACAGGAGTTGTATGTATGGTAAATAGTATTTCAAGTTGTAGTCACGGTTATTATAATAAAAATTATAATAAAATGAATAAAGGTTTTAACGACGGTTCTTGTGAAACTGCTTCCGGTATTGCACTTAAAAACAATGGTGTAGAAACAACCTCAAGTATTGCGTTTAGAGCTAACCCGACTAGAATGGTAAAAAATGTCGGTGCGAAATCTGCAGTAACGAGTTTACCTAAGAAAATTGTTGCATTTTTAGCAGGAGCATTGGGAATTGGTGTAGCAGCGAAAGCTAGTGAAACTAAAACCCTTGATAGTGTGAAGTTCAAAGAAGTTGATAAATTAACGGAAGGCAATGCTAAATTAGCTGAATACAAAGCTAAATATCCTGAATTAGCTAAAGCTTTGGATGGATATGACACATACGAAACTCAATATAACGAAGTGAAAATCCCTCATTATTCATACGTGGGTAAATTAGCTATTTTTGAGATGTTTGAAAAAGACCCTCAAAAAGCATATATTCTAGCTCAAAGATTAAAACATGATAAATCAAAAGAATTAACTCCTGTTGTTTTGGATGCTATTATAAATAATTATGATGAATTAAAAAAATATCCATCAGAGAATTCTTTGGAAGATAGTTATTATAAAATCGGAATTGCAAAACAGAACCCGTTAGTGAGTGATTTGGCGACACTTGCAATTAAAGTACAAAACTATTTCCCTTATATTTTTAATGTAGTTGATGCTATTGATTTAGCAAAATACAGTGAATACTGTACAGATAAAGAATCTGCTGATGCTTTATTGGAAGTTGTAAGTAAAGATTTAAGTCGCCGTAGAGGTGAGGCAAGAAATTCTGCAGAAGAAAACATTTCTTATACACAGTTTTATCAAAAACATCCGGAAATGCCGGATGTAGTAAAAGATAGAGTTTTTAAAACAAAACTTACACCGGAAATAGAAAGTTTAGTAGAAAAGCACTTAAGTAGTTCTGATTTGAATGAATTTGTAGATTATGTGGAAAAATATGGTTTTGATGGTGTGGAAGAATTGTTGAAATATCATACAATGGCACCAAGAGCTTTAAGAGTAGCAAAATCTCATTGTGAAAAAGTTGAAGATGTTAAAAATTTAACCAAGAAAATTATTATGACAGAAGAGTTGTTTGATAGAATTGAAAAAGATGCAAGAACAGAAGATCGAGTTCCATATCTAGCAGAAGCAATTAAACTGAAAACGCTTCTAGATACTTCTAAAGTAATGTTATCACAAACTCCTAAATTAGCTGAATTTATTGAAAATATGGATATAAATAAAAAGAATTTATATCAAAGAATGATAGAAGATGGCAGATGTAGTTCAATTCAACAGATGACAGAATTGTTGCCTGTGTATATGAAATATCCGGATACTCAAATCACCAATGAAATGATTAATAAATTTAATGACCCAATAGCTCGAGCAATGGGATTGTAATAGACATTAATACACACTACTTAATAACCTAATAGGCAGGCAATTTGCTTGCCCATTAGATTATTAAGGGTTGATATTTAGTGTATAATAACTTATACTGTTAGAACGCACATTGAAAAACTGTGACTAAGTTGTGAAGTGACTAAGTGACCAAGAATGATTACCACTTGATCACCTGTTCACTGAAGTCTTGATCACTGAAAGATATGGGGATGTACTGGTTTTGACGCCCGTCCGGCGAGGACAATGGGCAAGCCGAGCGAAGCGAAGCAAGCGAGGTGGAGTCGAGAAAAACGGAGTCGTGTTGCGAGAGCAATACGAGCAGGTTTTTCGAGCGGAGCCGTCTACATCTCTAACAAAACAATCTTGGGGATGTACTGGTTTTGACGCTGTGATCGGTAAATCCGGGTTGCGAGTCCGAGCGCTGTTCTCGGTTATCAACGAGCAAATTAAAATAAACGCTAATAACGTTGTTTATGCTGACTTTGGTGCTAGAAAAGCACTTGCTGCCTAATTGTAGCAATCAGCCCTCTGGTATGACCAGCTTGCCGTTGTGCTAGATGAAATTATGCAAGACGCAGTGCACAAATGGTAGTATGTGCATCAAGATTACTACCAGCGGTTAGACTTCCGTAAAAAGTCTTGGGTTCGGATTAGGTTAGGTTACTTTCCATACCGAGTCGAGATAATAAGTAACTACACTCGTAGATATCAGTTTTTATCCACAATGGACGTGGGTTCGACTCCCACCATCTCCAGTTTTAATGCAATTAATAATTTAGATAATGGGAGGCGAACCCCAACAAAGCGTAAGCTTTGTTTTATGGGTTCGAGCGCGAACGAGCTGAGGCTGGAGCAGTTTTGCGATTGGACATAGTCCAAGGAGCAAAATGCGGAATTGCCGTTAAACGCGAGAGAGCAAGACACTCCCACCATCTCCAGTTTTAATGCAATTAATAATTTAGATAATGGGAGGCGAACCCCAACAAAGCGTAAGCTTTGTTTTATGGGTTCGAGCGAGGAGCGAGCAGAGTGCGGAGTGCTTTTGACAAGTGATATAATTACCTTTTAACAGAACATTTGGTCGGAAGGAGTAAATGTCATTGCGAGGGCAAAAGCCCGAAGCAATCCAGCTTTTACCCATTTCATAAGGTCGGAAATTGTATGAGTTAAATTGTCCGAAAAATCCGATTTTGGTAACAAAAATGTCCGCAAAAAGACTTTCGTGGGGGTAAATATTCGCCTCCAATGTCGACAATATCTAAATCACTCAAAAGGACAAAATAGGTAATTTGAATTTTCGTGCATTAAAATGCACGCTACAAACGGACTATAGTGTCACATCTGTAAAACTATTAAATGTATTTTTAAATTCTTCAAATGTCATTCTAATTTCGTTACCACTATTCCAAGGATTGATTAAATATACATATTTATCATCAGCTCTTACGACACTATATGCGTGATTCTTATATATTTGAGTCCCACCTGATGTTGTACAAACAATATCGCTATCTTGCTTTTTACCTAATGTATCATGAACAGCTGCAGTACATATTGTATTTGGATCTTGAATTTTTTTTCTATATGAATCACTTATTCCTACTACAATGTCCCAAATTTCATCCCACCCTCCTAAATCCAGATGACTTTCTCCAAGTAATATTTTGTACGCAGTTATTCTCCTATCTCCATTAATATCATCATGCTTTTCTTCAATCATATAGCGTTCAACAGCTTTTTCTAATGCTCTAACGTCCGTATCACCGGTTGCTAATTCTGTAGAACCATACAATTCTACTCTGGAAAAAGTATAAGTTTTATTAACACCTTTTAAATGTACGGTTACTGAGCCATCATTGTTTACTTTAATAGAATTATTTAAAATTTGTTTTCCTTTTGGAGATTTTACAATATTTTTACTTTATTGTCA
>JAFQNY010000045.1 GCA_017395765.1 bacterium | reverse complement strand
TCAAGATATCTTTACCGATGACTTGAACGTTAGCAGGCCAATATTTCTGGAATTTTTCTTCTGATTCGCCATCAGGGTTGTAGCCTAATGCTGTAATATAATTTGAAAGAGCGTCAATCCAAACATAAATTACTTGATCATCATCACCTAATACTGGAATACCCCAAGATACGTTTGATTTAGCTCTTGATACTGAAATATCTTCAATATTTTCAAGCTGATTGATAACTTCATTTGCTCTAAAAGATGGCACAATGAAATCTGGGTTAGTTTTAATATGTTTAATAATTGCATCTTTGTATTTTGTTAATTTAAAGAAATAGTTCTCTTCGCTTACTTCTTCAGGTTTTTTCAAGTGATCAGGACATAAGCCGTCTTCTGTTAAATCTTTTTCGCTCAAGAACGCTTCACAGCCTTGGCAATAAAGTCCGGTATATGAGTGTTTATAAATATCACCTTGTTTAAGAAGTTTATCAAAGATTTTTTGTACAATTTCTTCGTGTTGCTTGTCAGTTGTTCTGATAAATTGAGAATAGCCAATATCAAGTGCTTTCCAACCGTCAATGAATTTTTGAGCATTCATATCACAAAGTTCTTTCGGGCTCATACCTTGAGCAGCAGATGTTTTTTGGATTTTGATACCGTGTTCATCAGTACCAGTTAAGAAATAAGTATCTTCACATCTTTGAGTAAAATGTCTGTAAATAACATCCGTAAGAATTTTTTCATAAGCATGCCCGATATGCGGAGCACCGTTTACATAATCAATAGCTGTTGTTGTATAAAATCTTTCCATTCTCTTTTCCCTCATTAGCTTATGGAAAAATTATAACATAAACCAATTTAAAACTACGCAACGCTTGCCAATAACATATTAATCTCAGAAATCAAATCTTCATTCTTTGTCTTAACTGCGTTTACTAAAGCCTTTTTAAGCAAAGATTTAGCTTTATTTGGGCTCTTAAATTGAATCATCAATTCTGCAGCCGATTTATAATTTTCTGCAATCTCTTCCAAAGCGTTTATTTTTTCATAATTTTTAACAGCTTCTGCATAGTATTTTAAAGCTTTATCATTTTTACGGAAATGTACGCAAGCATCTGCGGTATTAGAAAGTACATAACCTTTCATATTGTCGTCGCCTGTTTGTTCAACGAGTTTGCGTGCTACATCATAATATTCAAAAGCATTTTCATCATATTTATCAGTAAAAATATTTGCTACTCTTGTTAAAGAATCAGATTGACCAATCAAATCATCAGATTTACTTGCATATGAAATTGATGTCATATAATGTTGCAACGCCGGTTCAACTTGGTTAACATCATCATAGATTTGAGCCATTGAATAATGAGCTTTTGACTTAACATTTGTATCAGTTGTATATTGCAATGATTTGTAATAACTGTTCAAAGCTTGTGCGACAAAATCATTATCATCATATATTTTTCCTATTTCAAGACAAATTCTTGATTGAGTTTCAGTATCCTTTAATTCCGCAGCACGATTAAATGCTTCTTTAAAAATACTCATTGCCTTTTGCGGATTATTAGAAAATGCTTGTTTTTTAGCCTCTAAAAACATTGATTTTAATCTTGTGTCTTGAGGAATAATAGTAATATTCGGTTTTGTTAATATTTTTTGTTGTGCCTGAGAAAATTCTTCATCATTACTATCTGAAATAAATTCATCAAGCTCAATTACATCTTTTTCGGCTTCATCAACAGGAACAATTTTTTCTACAGGAGTTGAAGTTTTAACTTCCTCTTGTACTTGAATAGGTTCTTCTTTCGCTTGTGGTTCCGGTTTAGCTTGCTTTTCAGTCTCATCAGGAAATTTTACTAAAAAATTAGGATTAATTTCTTCTGCGTCATAACTGTAATTTATTCTTTGTAAGAACAAAGCATCCAACCAGTTTTGAACAACTTTTGACTCTTTATTCAAAGTTTCTGAAATATATTTATCCAATAAAGATGCCGCAATTTTTAAATTACTTTGAATAAGATTTACTTGAGGTTTTGGCTCACGAACTTGTTGTTCAACGATTTGCAAATACTTATTAACACTCTCTTCAATCTCTTCAGGAGTAGCTATTGCTTTTATAGTATTACGGAAATCTTTTAAAATCTGAGCAATATTAACTCTATTACTTCTTTGCGGAGCTTGTTGTACAGGTTGTTGTGTAACTTGTGGTTGAGTATTTTGCTGCGGTAAAGGTTGATAGCTTCCAGCAAGCGTACTGTATTGTTGAGGATTAACTTGATGATAAGGCATTGCAGGTCGCATTGGAGGAGGTGTTTGAACTTGATAAGCTTGTCTTTGCGGATAAGCATTATTGGCAGGAGAATATATCGCCTGACGAACAGCAGCAGGTTGTTGAACTTCATCAGCTCTGCCACGAGCAACTACTTGAGATTGATTTTGTTGTTGTTGCTCTTGTCCGTTAGAATTATGACCATCTTTATCAGTGGCATCATTTCCTGCGTTATAGCCTGTACCTCTTTGGGGATAAGGTCTTGGGCGTACTGTGTTCATTGTATTAAACAAAATTTACCGTCCTTCCTTAAGTATTATCGGTAATTCAGCCTTATTTCTTGACTTTTTTATAAAAATATCATCCATATGGATGACATTAGTTTAAGGATAAATTTTTGAAAGTCATGTACCTTATATTTTTCCGCAAAAAAAAGCCGCAATTTGTTTTTGCGGCTAACACATATGTGTCATGTTTTGTTAAATAGAATCTGTTTTTACAGAGACAGCGTTTTGTATTCCAAATTCTGTTCTGTCACGTCTGTCGGATTTAAATAATCATAAGGTATATAAATTGTCCTTTGGCTAAATCCTTCCAATTGTTCTAATCCGTACGCTTGAATAAATCTTTCATCGAGTTTTAAAGTATATTTACCCGGAGCTAAGCCTGAAATATAAAATTCACCGGATTGAGTTACTGTTGAATAATTAACTTCATTACCTTTTTCGTCTAAAATAACAACAATAAAATCAGTAATTCTTAAATTACGTTCAAACTCATCTGAGATTTTTAAAACACCTGAAACACTGCCGACAGTACTTACTAACGGCAATTCTAATTTTGTTGTTAATCCGTTTTCAATCTTAATTTGTTTTGAAATAAATTCATTACTCAACGGCGCAACCGTAATCGGCAAAGAATTCATATCCAAAGAAATTGTATAAACTCCGCTAGGCAATGCTGATGATGAAATTCTGCCGGATTTATTAGTGTATTCTGTTTCTGTACTCCAACTTGTAACAATCGGAACATCTTTGACCGGCAAGTCAATTTTCTTATCATATTTACCGTTGTTATTTCTATCAATAAACGCAACAACTTCAAAAATACCCTTATCATCTTTTTCATCACCGATAGATTTCAAACCGTGTTGGAAAATTTGATAAGCATCATTAAAGATAAAGTTCACAGAATGTCTGTTTGTAGTAGGTGTAAACATATTATCAATAAAATAACCGCCATTTTTAGAATATTGATATCCGACGTTAACCATTTGACCGGATTTAGCTCTATAACCGACATTGACATTCATATCATGCCCGCCTTGACCGCAATAACGGAAGCCCCAGCCTAAGCCTAAAGTAAACTTCTTCCAAGTCGGGAATGTATAACCGAATTTAAACATATTATAATCATTTTTATAACCGCCTGATTCATAATCAACAAAGTCGTGTCCCATTGAAAATTTCCCTTTATTTTTAGGAATAGGAACATCTAATTTTATATATGTATCTGCGTATTTTGATTCATAATTTCTGTTCAAACTGGTTGGATTATCATATCTGGTGTCATAGACACTCTCTCTTCTGCCGGCTTGAATTCTTGCCCATTTATTGATATCTCTGGATACATTCAATTCATGGAAATAGTTTTTATTTCGACCTAAATCATTAGATCCGCGCCTTTGGAATCTGCTGTAACGAACATTTGCCACTTTTGGGACTTTTGTTGCAGCATTGATATTATATTCGTCAAACTTAATAGTTCCGCCTTCATAACGATGATTCATATTAGAATAATATTTTTGATATCCACCACTTACGTTTGTAGAATTAAATGCTAATGACCCGCTGGCTCTACCACCGGTTCTGTCGTTTTTAGAAGTTGAATCAGCTGCTGCAATATAAAAATCAGGAGATGTATGGAAACCTTCTAATTTTGCTTGAGCATTTCTTGGTTTTAACATTTCCAAGAATATTTATCTAAATTTTTTGTATATTCAGTAGAACCTTTAACTATATAACCGGGTTTTGTAGCTTCATCTCTGATATCGTGTGCAATACTGCCACCAAAAGTTCCTCTTGCCTTAAAATTAGGATCTTTTTTATTAATATATTCAATACTATTCAAAGAAGTTGCACCCTCTAAATAGTTAACATTCTTTTGTGTACCTGTAACTAAAAGAGTATCGTTTGTAGGAATTGTATAGAAAACTTTCGAATTATTTTTTTCATAAATCTTATCACCGGTTAATTTTGATTCAAAAGTTACATTATCTTTTATACCATATTGATAATCAACACCGGCTGTAACTTTTTTGTTATTACCACGATAAATATTAGAACCATCTCTAAACAAACGATTTTGATAACCCCAAACACCGGCAAATGCAGAGCCTCGTTGTTCTTCTGCAAAAGGTCTGTTACCATATAATTGATATCGTTCTTGTTTAACAACTTCAACAGTTCCGTCTTCGTTAACTTCTTCAACCTTAACTGTTTGAACATTTTTTGGAAGAATCATATCTTTAAGAGTATAATATCCTGCATATGTGTTTAAAGTAACAGGTTCGTTATCGTTAACAGTAACTCTGACCAAACTTGTCGGCTTAACATAACCGCTTAATTTATCAGCAGATTTCTTTTGGTAATCATAATTCCAAACCTGAACACCAAAAATATTTGTACCGAGTTGTGCATCCACATCTCTTACACCGGTAACACGACCTAATTCATACCAATATTTTTCACCGGTTTTCTTGGTTGTATAACTATTCATATATGCAGCTGATAAACCACCATACATAAATGAATTGTTTTCATAGTGATACAAATTGTTTTCAATACGATATTTACCTGAAAATAAATCCCCTGTAATTTTTACTGAAGTATTACCATAAACAGTGTCATTGTGAGAACGATAATTTAAGCCTGTAGTTGATAAATTATCATTAATCATATTGTTATGAATACCGATTCTATTAAGTGTTATTTTTCCTGCTTTTTTAGGCATTACTACATTAGGATAAGCTTTTGGACCTTTATCATCAGCAATTTGATTTTGAGAAGTTTTTAAAATTGAAACAGTTCTGTCTATTTTTGCATTAACTGTAAGTGTTGAATAATCGGTTGTTAATTTTACTCCAAAAATCTTTTCTGCAGTTTCAGCAGTTATATAGGCTTCATTCATAACATTGTCCATAATACCTTGTCTTAAAAATATCGGACGTCTTTTTTGTAAATTATGATTGTCTATATAGACTCCTGTTTCTGTTATAGTCCCATTTTGACCATCAAAAGTAGTAAAATTAATTACCTTATCAACACGATTTGCAGTGTATTGTATTTCGAAAAGGTTTGCTAATTGCTTAAACGGAACTAAAATTATCGCACCGTCACCAACCATAAGCTCAACGTCTTCGTAAACCTTATCATTGATGTTGATATAAGAAATTGTAGAATCAAACGCAGCTAGCGCAGGTTGTGTCAAACATGCGCATAATGCTGTTGCTATTAAAATATTTTTGATTCTATTTAACATCTACACTCTTATGAGTTTTAAGTAACTTCGTTTTATTTCCTTTAGTTACTTTTTAGTTCCACTTCAAGCTATCCATAGCTTGGATTCTATTTAACCTTTTCCGATTGTTTTACTATTGTGCAATAGCCGTGAAGTAAACTATTGCTTGATAAGACCCAGCTTGGTCTTGTCCTGTTGAAAATGTACTTTGCACAGGATTTCTACTTAATATTTGATTTAATGTGCCTTCACTCGCACCATTTATTGAAATTGTATAATTTTCAGGAGCAGATTTAGTCCCAAATTCAATTGTCATAGGACTTGTTATATTCATTGTTATCGGATAAACAATAACATTCGGGTTATTATTTCCGTGTGCTTTTGCGTCATTGACCGCACTTATTGAAGGTAATGCACCTAAGTTTGCAAAAACTAAACTTCCGTCTTCGCTGAACGCAGAAACTTCACCTTCTATCGTTTGAATCTTTGATGCCACCAAAAATTTGTAAGAACTTTCTGTGCCATCATTTGTTTTTAATATGAAAGATGCTTGTATATCGTTACTAATTGAACCGTCAACCGGAGAAATTGAACCGGTTTCTACAGATGATGCAGATTTTGTAATAGCCACAGAAGACTGAACAGACAGCATAGCAGTCTGTTCAGCTTGTGTGAAACCAAAAGCTTTTACTGTGCCG
Organism: bacterium; assembly: GCA_017395765.1. Lineage (GTDB taxonomy): Bacteria > Cyanobacteriota > Vampirovibrionia > Gastranaerophilales > Gastranaerophilaceae > CAG-196. The sequence goes on along the minus strand of JAFQNY010000045.1, from coordinate 3,870 downwards.
GTTAGCACAGCCATTACTAATATTAAAGATTTTAGTAAATTTTGCTTTTTCAATTTGATTTTCCTTATAATGAAGTATCTGTCATTGTAAGAGTTGCTACATAATCACCCATTGTGTCATGAGTTGAGAATGTATTATCATAAGCTGTTTGAGCTAATGTGTAAGTAAAGTTAGTTGTTCCGTTATCAATTGCATAACTAACTTGTTTCTTAGTAGAGTCCCAAGTTCCTGTTGCAGTTGTACCTAAAATGTCATTTGTCATACCTGATGGACTTAATCTAAACGCAATTGCATTTGAGTTACTTGCAATAGCTGCAGTTCCTGCTGTAATATTTGAAATATCATCACTGGTAGGAATGTGATTTGCTGTTTTATTAGCAAATACTAAAACTAATTTTTTAGCATCAGCGTCGTCTTCACTAAATAAAGCATTTACCGCACCTGATGTTGTAGTTGCTGAACCTTGCAAATATACAACTTTATCAGGATTGTTTGTAATTACCGTAAATGTTCCGGCCAAAGCTTTATCTAAGTTAACACCGGTATAACCGTCATCATAGCTGGTAACACCTGCAGCACCGGGATCTGATGCTGTAATTTTTAGATACTCAGGTAATTGCAATGTGTAAGTTGCGGTTGCAGCAATAGGATCTTCTGCGAAAGCCGCTAATGATGTGCAAAGCGTGAAAGCTAATGCGATTGGTAATAGTTTTGAGATTTTCATTTTGGGGTACCTTCCTTTCTTAACTAAATTTCACCTGTAATTTTTAATATTGCATCTTTCTTTATATTTTTTCTGTTATTGTTTTCATCAAAATATGTCAAAATTGCTCTTAAAGTATATTCTCCTGATTCAACAATTTTGTCTGTTTTGACTTTCTGAATGCCTGAATAAGAATTGTTTCCTCCGACAACTTTGCCGTTCAACGGGTATTCATCAATAAGCTTTTTACCTTGAATAATTTGAACAATGCCGGTATAACGAACTCTGTTTGTACCTGTTGAAACAACTTTTATATCAGAATATAAACCGTCTTTTTTTCTTACAATGTTGAAAGTTTCAATATCAGCTATTTTAGTAAATTTACCTTTATCAACATAAACCGGAACACCGACTCTTGTTTTCAGAATCAATTGAGCACCAATACCATTTGGAGTATTGCCCAAAGACATTTCCTTTTGATTAACATCTTCAAGATATAAAACTGCTCTTGATTCACCATCCGGTAGAGTTTTTATTCCCGCAATATTCACACGAACTTTTTGTGATTTTCCGGCAGGGATAGTAAATTCAGACGGAACAAATCTTATTTTCTTAGATAAATCATGAGGGGAATTACTTGAATCCTTCATAATCATTTCACTTGTATTAGAAATTTCAAAATACCCCGGATATGCTCTAAAGCGTACAGGTCTGTCATTTTCACCTTTTACTTCAATTGCCGCAGTAGTATAATTATTTTTGATTTTATTGGCATTTATTTCAATTTTAGTTGGTGAAACGATTATAGAAGCATACGCCGGTATGCCCACTGCCATTGCTATTAATAAACCTAACAATTTTTTCTTCATTATTCCACTTCCCCATCTCTCAATATGTACTTTATCGTATTTGTATAATTTCCCGCAGGAATCGGGTCTCCGGAAGGATTTTCAACAGAAAACTCCACTGCTACGAATTCATTCTCAGCCGGAGCTTTTCCTCTTGCAAGAATAATTTCTCTTCCCGGAGTAACTAATGCTTGCTCTGTTAATCTGTTTGTAACTTTGCTTGAAGCGGCTGTTGTTCTAACATAATACTGCGCCGGAGCATTTGCAAAATCTGTTGTGTCTAATGACAAAATCCAGTCAGTATTTGAACGAATATAAATCATCGGAGATGATTCATTCGGAACTTTAATATTCTTTTTGAATACATTTTCTGCGCTTATATTTATTCTTGGGTTTTCAGAATAAGTATTCAACTCATGAACAACCGGTACTATAAATTGCAAATTAAACGATGAAACACAGGCAATATCACCTGTTTCAATGTCTGTTGCCTGAATTTCAAAATTTATATTATAAATTCCGGACGGAACTATGCCATAATTTTTGATTTTAGCTGTCATATTCCGAGGAATACCATCCATAGTTGTTCCCCACAATATATTTGAATACTCATTGTATTTTAGATACACATCTTCCTTAGTGTTGTTGATAAACAAATACTCAAGCGGAATAGAAGTTTTACCGTCAGCACTGACAATTGCATCTTCAAGCGGTCTGAGTGCTATGTTATAAACCCTTCCGTCATCGCTGTTAACAATCAATGTGCGCTCAATATTATTAGGTGTTACAAGAGTTTCCCCAAAATAGTCAATCATAACCATTGAGGCATTTGCTTGAACACACGTTAGTGCAGTCATTAAAATTGTTGTGAGTAATAATTTTTTCATGAAAATTTCCTTGGGATATCCACTTTGATTGTAACAATTTGTATATAAACTTCAATTGTTATTTAAACAAAATCATCTATATGTATGAGTAAATCCGTTTAAAATCATATACTTAAAGCAGAATGCCCTCTTAATTAACCTTTCAAAATCTTATTAAACTACATGTCTCATGACGGCATATTTAGTCTAAAACTTTAATGTTTTTGGGCTAAAATTTACAATTTTTTACAATTGTACTAAAATTTTATTATGACATTAGCAGATTTACACATACATAGCAGTAACTCAGACGGTAGCGACTCAATCGAAGTTTTAATCACAAAAATAAAAGATGCCGGAATCAAAATTTTTGCATTGACCGACCACGACTCAGTCGAAGGCTGTTCGATTATGCAGGATTTAGTACCGGAAGGAATAAAGTTCATACCTTCAGTTGAATTGACTTGCAAAGCCAATGATATTAAATGCCATATACTTGGTTACAATTGTGATTACACCAATAATACACTTTTAAGCCTAATTGAAAAAGGAAAAGACTTAAGAAAGAACAAACTGGAAACAAGAATCAATTATTTAGAAAAAACTTGGAATATCATATTATCCGAAGAAGAAAAAAACTGGCTATATTCAAGAAAAAGTGTTGTTAAAACCCATATTGCAAATATTTTAGTTAATCGTGGTTTAGCTGAAAATAATCTTATAGCAATGGAGAAATATTTAAATGGTTGCAAAAGCGGAGATACAAGATTTACCGGCGAAGAAGCCATCAATGCAATTAATGCATCTGGAGGGATTCCGGTATGGGCACACCCTCTTGGCGGAGAAGGTGAAACTCATATTTCAAAAGAAGAGTTTTTAGAAAAATTAAAAACAATGTTATGTTTTGGAATAAAAGGCCTTGAATGCTATTATTCAAGATACTCACAAGAAGAAATTGAATTTTTGGTAAAATGTGCAAACGATTTTGATTTATTAATTACCGGCGGGAGCGATTACCATGGGACAAACAAGGATATTCCTTTGGGTAAATTAAATTGTGAAAATATAAAAATTAATGCAAGTAAGCTTTCAATATTAAACATCTTATAATTTAAAATTTATTATTTCCCTCTCCGAGGGGGGGGGTTATTTTTTAATTTTTGACTTTGGTACTTTCTTGTACCGGTTCAAAAATTTGTAATCATAAATAAATTCTAATAATCATTGTTGCCCTTTCTTTGACCGCAAAGAAAGGGCGAAAGAAACTCTCCGTGCTGGATTTCCGTTCGTTAATCAATTGTAAGGCTCGACTATAGGCAAGCAAACTCGGTGCTTTGCACCTCAAACAGTGCTTGCCCTGCTACTGTCTCGCTAACATTGATTACTCACTCCAATAGGCACGGATTTTTTTATACTTTAATCGCGCCGTGCGTAGTGAACAATTACCACTTTG
>JAFQNY010000044.1 GCA_017395765.1 bacterium | reverse complement strand
TACATCGGGTCGGAATTAAAAACCTTACCGATAAATCAAATTAAGGAGATATGAAAATGACTAGTAAAAAATTCTTATTTACTTCTGAATCAGTAACAGAAGGACACCCTGACAAAGTTTGCGACCAAATTTCTGACGCAATCTTAGATGAATTTCTTACAAAAGACCCTAGTTCTCGTGTAGCAGCTGAAACTCTTGCTACAACAGGGATGGTTCTTGTAAGTGGCGAAATTACATCAAATTGCTACGTAGATATTCCTCAAATCGTTAGAGACACTGTTCGTAACATTGGCTATGAAGGGATACAAGGCGGCGGCTTTGATTGTGACACTTGCTCAGTATTAACAAGTATCGACGAACAATCTTGTGACATCGCTGGCGGTGTAAATAAAGCTTTTGAAACAAGAAGTGAAAATGCTGACACTTCAATTTCTGAAACTGAAAATATCGGTGCAGGTGACCAAGGTATTATGTTCGGTTACGCTTGTGACGAAACACCTGAATTAATGCCGTTACCAATCAGTTTAGCTCATAAACTTTCTTACAGATTAACTCAAGTAAGAAAAGAAGGTCTTTTAACATACTTAAGACCTGACGGAAAATCTCAAGTTTCTGTAGAATATGTTGACGGAAAACCTTCAAGAATCGATACAGTTCTTCTTTCAACACAACACGCAGCAGAAATCAACGGAATCACTGACAACTCAAGAATCCAAGAAATTATTTATAACGATCTAAAAAAATATGTAGTTGATTACGTTTTTGAATCAGAATCAATCAAATTAGACTCTGAAACAAAAATTCTTATCAACCCATCCGGTAGATTCGTAGTGGGCGGCCCACAAGGTGATACAGGTCTTACCGGAAGAAAAATCATTGTTGACACTTACGGTGGATACTCTCGTCACGGTGGTGGAGCTTTCTCAGGAAAAGATCCTACAAAAGTTGACAGATCTGCTGCATACGCAGCTCGTTATGTTGCAAAAAATATTGTTGCAGCAGGGCTTGCAGAAAAGTGTGAAATCGAATTAGCATATGCTATCGGGGTTGCTGAACCTGTTTCAATTTTTGTTGATACATTTGGTACAGGCAGAATTTCTGACGATGATATCTCTGCATTAATAAGCTCAAACTTTGACTTAAGACCTGCAGCAATCATCAAAAACTTTGATTTAAGAAACTTACCTGCTAAAAACAACGGTAAATTCTATCAAAAATTAGCTGCTTACGGTCACCTAGGCAGAACTGACTTATTCGTACCTTGGGAACAATTAGACAAAGTTGATGAATTAAAAAAAGCTTTAGCTAGTTGCGCAATGTGCTAAGAGATATCAATAATCAAGTAACCTAAAAAGAGTCCTTAAAAGGACTCTTTTTAGGTTTTAGTTAAAGAGTCTTTAATGACCCTAAAGGAATACCAAACCAACTTCCACGATTTGAAGTAAATTTAAACTTCGGATTCAGAAAAACATCTCCGGCAACAGTGTTGTCAGGAAAATTCAAATCCTTATCACAAATTATTTGAAAACCGTACAAATCCATAAGTTTAGCAGTTGAAGGCAAGTCTGCATGTTTTTCATCAATATTAGTTCTGATTTTTCGTATAATTAGTTCTGGTAAATCTTTTGCACCTTCAAAATCTTCACTATGTGTTTTTACATATTGATTTACACCATGAGCGAACGGACCAAGCAAAACAACCTTATTTATACAATCATTGATTTTATTAATTGAAATTAACGAAATTGAATTGGCATAATCATTAACTGCAGTTGTTCTTGCTTTTTTTAATAATTCTTTCCCAAAAAACTCTTCATTCATTTCAAACGCTATTTTTCCGTCAGAAATAGATTCAATTTCCACAAACTCATCTTTTAGCGAACGAATTTTCTCTAACAATTCCGTATCTTTTTCACTAACGCACATTCTATTCATTTCTACAATTCTGGCATCACCTACAGCTTGCAAAAGTTTAAACAAATCTTTTCTGCCGATTTCCGAACAAAAAGAACCAATATGACTCTTTACGTTAACACCTTGACGTCCTAATTTACCAAGAACTTGAATATCCTCTTTCAATCTTAAATTATTATTAGCTTTTAATTTTTTAAATTCCTCTATCGGGTCATCACTATTAATTGTTTCATCAATTATTTTAGAAATTTTATCATAGGCTTCGTAATTCCCAGCAATGTAGCTGCTACTTTCAGAGGTTTCAAACTCAACAACTTTATTTCTTACTTTGATATCAACACTTCCAAATCCGCCACCGGTCATAACACCCATTATATAGTCACCTTCATTAAGCATATTTTTCTTAGCCATCATTTTAGCCAAAGCAACACCCGCTCCACCAAGGTCTTTTGTTACAACCATCTTAAAACCTTCGGAATTAACACTAATCCCCTCAACGCCATTCAACAAAGATTTTTCATATTCTGAAAAACTCACGTTAGTTAAAGCTTTATCAGTTCTATCCCGTAAATTTGGCATAAATGCAATTGAATTATTTTTTTCCCCGTCAGGATAGGTCGTTCCCGGAACAAAAATAGCAATTCCTGATAACAGCTTGTCGGTTGAAGATAAAGCAAATTCTCCACTTTCATCTTTCAATAAAACTTTGTTATATGTACGTTTTATAATCTTAGCAATTTTATCAATAAAATCTTGAGCATTTAAAAACCCTTTAACAGTGTTATTCACATAAGAATTTGGACCGCTTTCTTTTAGAATCAATTTTCCGGCATCAGTTATTGCAGAAATTTTCAAAGTTCCTTTTGGATTACTTGCCCCAATGTCCATTAAAATTTTATGCTTAAATGACACGTCCTGAAAAGAATTAGAAACTTTCATAATATTAACTCCTCATACACACTTAAGTTGATTCTATAATAAACTATTTTTCATAGTTTTACTATATTTTTTAAGAGTTTTTTAACATATCTTAAAGAGTTTCTCCGCCGATTTTTACCCAAGTGTTATCTATCAACTTTCCTTCCAAAACATTTCTTTCAAATCGAACTTTTTTATAAATAGTGTTGTTTAACTCTTTACCGGTAGCATCAAAAACCCGATAAGCCTTACCTTTTTTAACAAGAATGTATTCTCCCAATTTTTTGATACTATCAGAATCAGCAGAAACTATAATTTTTCCGTTTATATCAGCCAAGCCAAACAAACCTTCTTTTTTCAACTTATATGTATCATACAAGCGTTTAATTTTATCATACTCATTCGGCAGAATTGTCTTGTTTGAAGAATCTGTCATTCCCCAATATCCGTTTAACTTAGTTAAATACAAATTTTTATTAATTTTTTCAAAAGATTTGTATTTCATTGGAACTATTATATTTTCTTCTAAATCTATAATCCCATATTTTTTATCATATTTCACTAAAATTCGATTCGGTTCAACATCAGCCATTTTAGAATAATTCCTTATTGTTTTCAAATTTCCTTTAGCGTCATAAATTTGATAGACACCGCCTTTTCGAACCAAAAAATAATGTTTTTTATTATATACCATATGTTTTAAATCTGTACAATCAGTTAATATAATTGTTTCATTTTTATCTAAAACAGTGTAATTATTAAACGTACGTCTTGTTCCGTTTGAATAGTGATTTATAGTCGTTTTTGTAAAAAAATAATGCTCATTGCAATTTGCAAAAGAACCTTCATTTTCAAAATAATCACTCCTAACAACATAAACAGGAGTTGAACAATAGTGGTAATGCCCGTGGCATCTTGCATATACTGAAGAACTTGAATTTAATAATAAAATTAACCCTAAAACAAAACAAATCTTTTTCATAAGCATTACCTCACACTATTTATCATGATTATAACGAGTTTTAAAGAATAAATGTTCATTTTTATGCTAAAATTTACATGCTTAATGAAAGGGGATTTATGCCAACTTTAGTTTATTCAATAAATAATGAAAAAAATCCAAAAACTGTTTACATAAATTTAACAAATGCATGTTCAAACGCTTGTGTTTTCTGTCTAAGAGAGCAAAAAGATGATGTGTGCGGTGCTAATATGTGGCACGATGAAAACTACACCTTAGAAGATATTATAGAACAGTTCAAAAACTATAACCCTACGCCACAAAATGTTGTTTTTTGCGGATATGGTGAACCATTTTTGAAAAAAGATATGATGAAAGCTTTTGCTGAATATTTAAGAAAAAATTATCCTGAAATTAAAATAAGAGTTAACACTAACGGTCATGCAAATGCTATTTATAAAACCAATGTAGCAGAAGAATTTAAAAACTTACTTGACGAAGTTTCAGTTAGCTTAAATTCTGATAACGCTGAGCAATATAATGAAATTTGTCAGCCTAAAATAGAAAACGCTTATGAAGCAGTTAAAGATTTCTTGAAATCTTGTAAACAAGCAGGAATAAAAACTTATGCAAGCATTGTTACAGGGTTTGATGAACGTGAAATCAACGTAGAAAATTGTGAAAAAATTGCTAATGAACTTGGTGCTGAGTTTAGAAATCGTGAATTTATATCAAATGGTTATTAATAGTGAAGTCATTAGACCATTAGATTATTGAAAGGGGTACCTATAATGAAAATTCAAAATATACAACCTAATTTAAACTTTGAAGCTAAAAAAACACGATATATTGACGTTGAATCACACGAACAACTTATGCAAATTTTAAGAAAAATGGATGGAGAAACAGAATTCAAAGAAAACGAATATAAATTTGAATCAACAAGGACAACTCGCTTAGAATTAATTAATCCAAATAAAAATAAAAAATTAGCTGAATTAATTGACGGCAGAAGAAATTTAAAAAAATTTCCTGAAGGAAAGGATTTGATAAAGGAAACTTGCTTAACAATTGGTAAAACAGAATTGGTTATTGATAATAAAACTGGTAAAATTATTGATTATTACAAACCTTTTCTTAAAACTTGGAAAAAGATTCTAAAAGAAATTAACATTACTTTAATAATGATAAATGCTTCATATTATAATTCTAAGCACGTTATAAAACATAAATTTGGGATAGACGGACTTACTAAAAAAGGAGCAGAAATTTTATCTAAAATGAAAATTAAATAAGTTTTAGCTTATATAAAATATTTAAAAGAAAGAATAAAAAAAATTATGATAATACTTGCATCAAATTCTCCAAGACGAAAAAAAATCCTTACCGATTTGGGTTTAAAGTTTGAAGTTATACCTTCTAATTATGAAGAAAAACTTGAAACAGACACTTTTTCTTATGATTTAATAGAAGATTTGGCTACTCAAAAAGCTTGTGATGTTGTTCGTCGAGTAGGAAAAGATGAAATTGTATTAGGCGCAGATACTGTAGTTGTTTTACATAACAAAATTTTAGGAAAACCTAAGGATAAAGAAGATGCTTTCAATATGCTTAGAGACCTTTCCGGACAAACACATATGGTTGTTACTGCTCTTTGCGGTATTAATACGAAAACAAATCGAGCCGCTTTACTTTCCACCACCAGTTATGTAAGGTTTAAAGAATTAAGTGATGATTTAATTCAATATTACATTGATACATTTACACCTCTGGATAAAGCCGGTAGCTATGGAATCCAAGAATTGCCTGAAGGAATTCTTGACAAATATGAGGGAAGTTTTGAAAATATTGTCGGACTAGCTCCGGAAGCAGTTACCGCAGTGCTTAATCAACTGGGATACAACTACTAGTTTAACTATGCAAGAGCATTAAGACCTTGTTCTTGAAGCGAAACTTCTTTCATTTTTTTTGATTGATTAACTAATCCAATTACACCGGCAGTAAGAGCAATCGCTCCAAAAGCAATAGCACCAACTTTTAATTTACTAAAACTATTTCCGGGATTGACAGTAGGAGCTTCCGGTCGTTCAAAAAATAACTTCTTCGCATTATTATAGAAAATATCATCGATTATTTGCTCTGCTTCTTCCGGAAACTCTTTTTTAATCATATTTTTAATATCGTCAACAAGGTTAGAATATGCATCATAAGCTGAAACACCATTTTCGCCTTGTCCACCAAATCTTCCAATCGGAGCATCTGTTCCGAAAAGCATTCTATCCAAGCATTTTTCTTCTTTTAATTTTTTTATAATATTTTTCAAATTTGACTTTGCAGATTCATTACAATCAACCCAAGATATATCAGCATAAATTTTTGCTTTATTATTCTTCTTTGAATCAACAATAATATCTGTTACATATTTATAATTTTCAGAGCCAGACCCACCCCAATGAGCCATTATTACAGGAACATCCGGAAATTTTTCTGCAAGTTTAAAAATTTGATCAGGTCTAGCAACCTCAGAAGCTTTGCTTGCAACTTCAATTGCATTTTTCATAACATTCACAGTGTTTTCACTATGGAAAAGACACGGCATTTTATATTCTCTAGCCAATTGCATATAAGGTTCATAGACCGCATCATCTGCAGGAATATTTAAATCGTGGGGATGAAATTTGAACCCTACAAAAGTATTCGGACTCTCAATCAAAAGAGTTCTAATATTCTCTACAGAACCGTATCCCGGCTGACACACTGCCAATGGGGCAACCTTAGAGTTGGTTTTTGCATATTCCAATAAAGTTTTATTTCCGGCAATTTCATCTTTTAAAAAAGTTCTTTTTTTATCTTTTTCAAAATGTTCCAAACATTCAAGATTAGATACAATTATTTTCTCAACTGTATCACCATTTTTTAAAGGTTTAGTCGTAAAAATTGCAATATCCGGAGTATAGTCTCTTAATGCGTTTTCGCCTTTTAATTTATCCTTCCATTCACCGGAATGAACATGCGCGTCAATAATCTTGCCTTTAAATTTTGTTATACAAATTGAACTTACTTTCACTTAAAACCACCTAAAGATAATAACCGCCCCTTTTAAAGAGGCGGCTATTCAAAAATCTCATTATTCAGAAATCGAAACATCATCTGTCGGCAAACCCAACGATATTCGTTTATCTTTAGGGTTAAATTTGATAATTTTAGTATCAATTTTATCACCGGCTTTTACAATAATATTTTTTTCATTTTGCAATTCAGCCAAAGCTGATTGCGGTAATAAAGCTTCAACACCCGGTAGTACTTCTATAAAAGCACCAAAACCTTTGATTCTTGTTACAACACCTTCTTTTATATCGCCTTCTTTTAACTCTTCTTCCGCTTTAATCCATGGATCAGGCTCTGTGTTTTTCAAACTCAAACTGATTCTTTGTTTATCGTGATCAACATCAATAATCTCAACATTGATTTCTTGACCGACTTTTAATAAATCAGTCGGATGCTCAACCCATTTCCATGAGATTTGAGAAAGTGGCAGTAAACAATCAACACCACCAATATTAACAAAAGCTCCAAAATCTGTTATTCTTACGACTTCACCTTTAACAACTTGTCCTACTTCAATTTGCGCAAACACATTTTTGCGAGTTTCAGCCATATTTGTTTCATAAACTTTTCTGTTAGACAATATCAAATTATTTTGAGATTTATCTAAAGTCAATATTTTAACATCAATCTTATCGCCAACATTGCAAATAGTTTCTCTTGCACACAATTGACCTTGAGGAATAAATCCTTGTACCCCTGATACATCAACAATTAAACCGCCTTTAACAACTTGAGATATAACAACGGCAATTGTTTCGTCAGCTTCTTTAACTTTAGCTAACTCTGCCCATGTGTGAGCTAAGTGAACCTTTTTGTAAGATAAATTAAATTTTCCGTTTTCATCACAATCGTTTGTAATCAAAAACTCATACTCTACACCTTTTTCTAAAACATCTTCCGCTTTAGCTTTTCTGTCTGCAGAAACTTCATAAGAAGGTACAAACGCAGTTGATTTAGAACCTATGTCAACAATTGCACCGTCTGATTCATAAGCGCATACAACACCTTTTACGATATCACCACGTTTAAAACTGTAATCATACTTTGCCAAAAGCTCGTCAAAGTCCTTATCTGAATACTTCTCAACCATTTAGCATTCTCCTTTTTCCAAATAAACACGGGTTAATTATATCACAGGTATCGGTTATACGCAATAGTTATAAGGAATTAAGGATATTCCTTGACAAAAAGTGTAATAATACTTTAAAATCATACTAAACAAGGATTAATTTATGAAGAAACAAGAACTTATCACAATCATTATCGCCTGCATTTTAGCAATTTTCGTTTTTTATGGGTTTTATATAAAAAAATATAACACATTAACAAAGCCGTCTTCTGAGCAAGAAGTTATCATCAATGAAGACAATGAAGAATTAATAACAGAAGAAGAACCTTCTGTTATCAATGAAAATAAGGTTGAAGAAGAAAACTTACCCGCAAAAACAATTTCAAAATCTAAAACTCCGGAAAATAATTCAAAAACATATAACAAACAAACTGTTATTAAAGAGCAAATCGAAACTAAAGCTATAGTTAAAACAGAAGAGCCTAAAACTGTTGATTGTGGAATCGTTCAAGAAAAAGAATCCGGCGCAATAATTATTACCAAAGAATTTGCAATAAAATCACCGGCTAAATATTCTTTTAAATAAATACTTTATTCATTTTTGCTACGTTATTATTAACAGTCGCAACTGCAACTATTTTTTCGGAATTAGTAAAAACAACTTGACCGTCATTTGCATCAATTAATAAAGCTTTCCCATGTCCGATATCAATTTTTTGAGATTCTGAAACCTCATAAATTGGTAAATTTAAATACTCCAACGGATATTTCAAATTATTTTTAACAACTTCTAAAGCTGTCAAATCCTCCAGTTTTACTGAAGTTTCAATATTAAAACTTCCGGCTTTTGTACGAACCAATTTAATCAAATGACCGTAAGCACCTAAAATTTCTCCCAAATCATTAGCGATAGAGCGGATATAAGTCCCTTTTGAGCATTCAATCAAGAGTTCAGCCGTTTGTGATTTTTCATCAAAATCTAAAAGTTCGAGCTTAAAAATTGTAACTCTTCTTGACTTAATTTCGACGGATTCACCGCTTCTTGCATAATCATACAACTTTTTACCATTAACTTTAATAGCTGAATATATCGGAGGAATTTGTTCAATCTCACCCCTAAAATTATCTAAACATTTTTCTAAAGTTTCTTTTATAACTTTTATATCGGAAGTTTTAACAACCTCACCCTCTAAATCATAAGTTGTTGTTGACTTTCCAAATTTAATCGTAGCTATATAAGCTTTGTCTTCATCTAAATATTCAATAAGCCTGGTTGCTTTTCCTATACATATAGGCAAAACACCTTCCGCAAAAGGGTCTAAAGTTCCGGTATGTCCTATCTGTTTAATTTTTGTAACTCGCCTCAAGACAGAAACAACATCATGAGAGGTTATTCCTTTAGGTTTATAGATATTTAGAAAACCAAACATTACTTAATTTCGCCTCTTGAGATTTTATCAATCAAGTCTAAAACTCTTGAACCTTGTTCTAAACCGTCACTATAAACAAATTTTATCTCTGGAGTAACACGAAGACGAATTCTTTTTCCGACTTCATAACGAACTCTGCCGGTATTTTTTTCAATAACTTCTTTATCCTTTTCAATCTGTTCAGGAGAACCCAAAACACTATAAATAACTTTCGCAAACGAATTGTCGTGAGAAACTTCCACATCTAAAATTGAAACAACACCTTCTAAACCTCGGATTTCTCGATGTAAAATTTCTGATATGTCACGCATTAATTCTTTTCTGACTCTTTCATTACGTAAAGACATTTAATTCTCCTTTATTGACTGCTTTTAACACAATTATAACACACTCACTTTAAAAAGAAATAACTTCCGATGTATTACCATCGGAAGTAATGAAAGGACATTTATTAAATTAACTTAAAGGGAATTTTTATAACAGATTTAACGCAATTTGCGGTTGTTGGTTCGCTGTTGCCAACAAAGTTGCTGTTGATTGTTGAAGAATTTGGAATTTAATATAATCAGAAGATTCCTTAGCAACATCAGCATCTTTCAATGTAGAAACCGCTTCTGTCAAGTTTTCTCTTTGAACATCAGTGGAATCAATTGCAGATTCCAATCTATTCATATATGCACCTATTTGAGTACATCTTAGAGAAATATTATCAATTGCATCGTCAATATTATCAATGAATGCTCGAGCAGCACTATCGTTTCTATATATTGCTTTACACATCTCTTCAATAGTTAAGTTATCTGCACCGGAAGCAATTTTTGCACTTGTAGAATTCTCATATGTAATATCTCCGCTTTCAGCTAAAGCTGCTGCAAGTGCAGACGCATAATAACCGGCAAGATATTTTGCTGTTCCGTCAGCATTGTATTGAGGTTTTCCGTTTTTATCAACGACTCTTGCACGGTATTGATATAAGTCAGTTTCTGAAGCATTTGTTCTTAAATCAACATTACCTCCGTTATCTTTACTTTGGAATCCCATAATAACAGTTGCCATAGCACTGTCAAAAAGGAATTTATCCATAGTGATAACACATCGTTTATTTGAATATAAACCTACTTGTAAATTAATATCTTCTTGTCTTGAACCGTCAAGCAAATACATTTCATTAAAATCCGTAATAGTACACAAACGGTTAATTTCGTCCATACGCTGAATAACTTCTGTCTTTAAAGCGTCTAAAGAAGCTGAACCATAAGTACCGTTTGCAGCTTGCATAGTCAAGTCTCTAATTCTTTGTAAATAACTGTTAATGATATCCAATACACCCTCTTG
>JAFQNY010000043.1 GCA_017395765.1 bacterium | reverse complement strand
TCAAATGGATATTCAGGTTTGTGGATTACAAAAGCATTGAAACAAACCGGCGGAAAACTTACTACTATTGAGTATTATGAAAAAAGACAATCTATAGCTATTGAAAATTTTACAAAATGCGGAGTGATAGATATTGTCAGACCTTTGCAAGGTGATGCTTGTGAAGTTATTCAAAGTTTGGATAAAGATGAAAAATTTGATTTTGTTTTTATTGATGCAAATAAAAGAGAGTATGTTAAATATTTTGAATTAATAAAACCTCATTTAACCCAAAAGGCTTTAATTATTGCTGATAATATAATTTCTCATGCTGAAAAGGTTCAAACTTTCATAGATGCAGTTGATGCAGATGAAGAATTTCAGTATGAAATCGTTGAAGTTCCTGGGGGAATTTTAATAGCATATAGAGGCTGAATATAAATTTTTAGCAATAAAAAGTAACAAACTATTGCAAGCAAACTTATTTGTTGGCATTATATTATTATGACTACATCATATTCAACTGGTAAAAAGAAAAATACAAATTCAGAGCTTTCGGAATTAATGCCTCAAAATATTGACGCAGAGGAAGCGATTTTAGGTGCGATTTTGGTAAGTCCTGTTTGTATGAACAGAGTCGTTGAACATTTGCGTCCGGAATCTTTTTATAAACCTGCTCACAGATACGTTTATGAGGCAATGCTACAGCTTTATAACGGGGAAGATAAAATTGATATTGTATCAGTTTCTGATGTTTTGAATATAAACCAGAAGCTTGAATTAGTTGGCGGTCGTGCTTTTATAAATGACTTAAGTTATAAAACAATTACTACAACTAACGTCGAGTACTATGCAAAAATTGTTCAAGAAAAAGCCATTAAGCGTTCTTTAATAAATGCAGGTTCTGAAATTATAAATACTGGTTATGATTTAAATCCCATTGAAGAATCCTTGGAAGTAGCTGAAAAATTAATTTTTGATATCGCTTCTCAAAAAGCTTCTCAAGCATTATTACCTATAAAAGATTTGGTATATGATACTTACGCTAAAATCGAGGAGAGATATAATAATAAAGATAAATTAACAGGGACTCCGACTGCATTTTATGATTTAGATACTATGACAAACGGTCTTCAAAAATCGGATTTGATTATACTTGCAGCTCGTCCTGCAATGGGGAAAACTTCATTTGCTCTTAATATTGCTCAAAATGTTGCTTTAAAAGCTAATATTCCTGTTGCTATATTTTCTTTAGAAATGTCAAAAGAACAGCTTGTTCAGAGATTGTTATGTGCAGAGGCAGAAGTCGATACCCAGCGATTAAAAACCGGTAATATGCAGGCTAAAGACTGGGAAAAGCTAGCTGAAGCAATGGAAAGATTCTCGCAGGCACCAATTTATATTGATGATACTGCCGGTGTTACAATCACTGATTTAAGGGCTAAATGTAGACGTTTAGCTATGGCTGAAAAAAATCTTGGCTTGATTGTAATTGACTATTTACAGTTGATTGAAGGAACCGGTAGAGAAGATCGTATGCAACAAATCTCAAGTATTTCGAGAGGTTTAAAAATTCTTGCAAAAGAATTGAATGTACCTATTATTTCATTATCACAGTTATCTCGTGCGGTTGAAAGCAGAACTGATAAACGTCCGATGTTATCAGACTTGAGAGAATCCGGTTCTATTGAGCAAGATGCTGATATTGTTATGTTTATATACAGAGATGAATATTATAAAAATGCAGAGAGTGATGAAGAAGTTGCAGAAAAAGCCGCAAATAAAGGTGAAGCAGAGATAATCCTAGCTAAGCACAGAAACGGTCCTGTCGGAACTGTTAAACTTCTTTTCCAAGGAAACATAACAAAATTCAAAAATCCAATAAAAACAGACGTGTTTTAAGGAGTTGTATGTCATATTTAGAAATTGTTTTTTTAGCGTTTGCACTTTCTGTTGACGCTTGTGTGGTATCTTTTTCTTATGGTTTAGTTATAAATCATGAACGTCTTAAAAGTGCGCTAATGCTCGCGGTTTTTACTGGTGTTTTTCAAGGTGTAATGCCTTGTTTGGGATATTTTAGTACGAATTTTATCAGACCTTATATTTCAAGTCATGCTCAATTAATTGTTTTTATAATTTTTACAGCATTAGGTTTGAAATTTATTTTAGAATCTTTTGCTGAAAATAAAGAAAAAACTATAGATATTAAATTGTTATCATTGTTTTTAATCGGGGTTGCGACCAGTGTTGATGCATTTTCTGCGGGGATTTCTCTTTCGCTTTACGGAAATCGTATCTTTAAGCCGGCATTACTAATTACCGCTATAACTTTTATAAATTCTATTCTTGGGTTTAATTTTGGAGGAAAAATCAAAAATATTCCAACACAATGGTTGGAAATATTTGCAGGTTTAGTTTTAATCTTTTTAGGAGTTAAATCTTTATTTTAGAAATGTCTCAAATTAGGTTCCAGTAGAGTGTTGGCAAGTTTGTTTACACCTGCAAATTCTCTGCCCCTTAATTTCATTGCTGCACGTTCGTTATTGTATTTAATAAATCGATGCTCAAATACGCATTTCCCATTATTTATAGTTAGTTTTAAGTAACAAGATTTTGGCTCCGGAGTGAAGGGACGTCCTATACTACCGACATTAATAACTGTTTGTTTTGTAGATGTTTGGAATCCGCAAGGGATGTGAGTGTGTCCGCAAAGCACAACATTTATGTCGGGATCTATATCAGCCAGCATGTTTTCAACTTGTCCCATTGATGTTGTCGGAAGAATGTCTTCATTGTTTTGTCTTGGAGAACCATGTACTAAAAGAATATTTACCCCATCAATTTTTACGAGTTTTTGTTCCGGAAGATTTTTTAAAAAAGTTCTTTGTACCGGATTTGTTTGGAAGAAGTCGTCTTTCAATGCTTCAGCCATAATAGGAGCTTTTTCTTGTAGTGTTTGGTAAATTTCGTTTGAATAATCAGCCAGCATTAAATCGGTATTCCCTTGTATCATATGATAATTTGGGTTTCCTTCTTGCTTCATGAACCAATCTATTGCAGCGCATGGTTCCGGTCCTGCCATTGCATAGTCTCCAAGAACAAAAACCTTTTCACAACCTTGGATTTGTATATCATTCATGACAGCTTCTATTGCTTCCATGTTTCCGTGAATGTCAGAAATTACTGCAATTTTCATTAAAATTCTCCCTTATGTTTTTTTTGATATACAATTATATTATGATAAACAGAAGAAAATCTAAACAAATTTCTATCGGTGATGTTAAAATTGGGGGCGATGCTCCTATTAGCGTCCAGTCAATGTGTAATACAGACACTCGAAATGTTCAAAAAACTCTTGAACAAATTAATGAATTAGCTGCTAAAGGTTGTGAAATTGTAAGGTTAGCTATTTTAAATAAAGATGCAGCTGCTGCAATTAAAGAGCTTTCTATAAAATCCCCGTTGCCGTTAGTTGCTGATATTCATTTTGATTATAGGCTAGCATTACAGTGTATTGAAAACGGAATCCATGCTCTTAGGATTAATCCCGGTAATATAGGAAAGAAAGAACATACGATAAAAGTTGTTCAAGCTGCAAAATCCCATAATATACCAATAAGAATAGGGATAAATGCGGGTTCTTTAGAAAAAGAGTTTATGGCTTTAGAGATTCCGTTATATGAAAAAATGATTAAAAGTGCCTTAAGACATATAGAAATCTTAGAAGATTTGAATTTTTATGATATAAAATTATCTTTAAAATCTTCTGATGTTTTAACAACTATTAAGGCATATCAAGAAGTCGCCGATATTATCGATTATCCGCTTCACTTGGGAGTAACTGAAGCCGGTACTTTAAAATCGGGCTTAATTAAATCATCTATCGGTTTAGGTACGTTATTGAGTCAAGGAATCGGCGATACTATAAGAGTTTCTTTAACCGAAAATCCTGTAGAAGAAATCGATGCAGGTTTTGGGATTTTAAAATCTTTAAATTTGAGAAATAGGGGTGTGAATTTTATATCTTGTCCAACTTGTGGAAGAACTCAGATTGATTTGATAGGATTAGCTAAAAAGGTTGAAGATAAGTTTAAGGACTTAGATTTACCTATTACAATTGCGGTAATGGGCTGTCCGGTAAATGGACCGGGGGAAGCAAAACACGCTGATTTTGGCATAGCGGGAGCTATTAATGAAGGTTATATTTTTAAAAAGGGAGAGATTATAGCAAGAGTTCCTGAATCAGACTTGATTAATTCTTTAGAAAAGATTATAATGGAATCGTATAAGTTAGTTAAATAAGAATGGGTGTTATGAAAAGAGAAGTTTTATTTGGTTTAGTTTTATCAGTATTGTTAACAATGCCGGCATACTCAGCTGTGACCGTGGAACAAACTACTGATGCGGAATATTTGATTAATTCAGGGTATTCACAAACTACTGCAGAACAAGTTTTTATTCTTAAAAATAGGAGCACCGGTAAACCGGCAGAGCCTTTGTATGAAAAATCTCAAAATGTTTTTGTTAGAGGTTGGCAAAAATTCTATTCATACTTAGATCCGGCGCAAGAGCAATTTGATACATTGCATCATGATATTCAAATGTCGCCAAAACCATCAGATTTATAAGTAAAGGTTTTAAATTTAGAAACTGTGCGATTTTATTATCGCACAGTTTTGTTGTATAATGGAGTTATGATAATGAAACGTTTTAGATTTTTAACATCAGGGGAAAGTCACGGAAAATGCTTAACTGCCATAATTGAAGGTGTGCCGGCCGGCATAAGAATTAAGCCTGAAATAATAAATAAGGATTTATCCAAAAGGCAGGTTGGTTATGGTAGAGGTGGTCGTATGAAAATTGAGAAAGATACCGTTGAAATAAAATCAGGTATCAGACTTGGTAAAACAACCGGCGCTCCGATTTGTTTAGAAATAAAAAATAACGACTATGCTAACTGGGAAGATGCTATGTCTGTTGTAAGTTATGATTACCCGACAGAAGCTATGGTTCGTCAGATTGAAGACCGTGCGTTTACAAAAGCAAGACCGGGACATGCTGACTATGCCGGTTCTATAAAGTATAATCATAAAGATTTAAGAGATGTTTTAGAACGCTCAAGTGCAAGAAAAACGGCAATAGAGGTCGCAGTAGGTTCTGTGGCAAAACAAATTTTAAAAGAGTTTGGGATAATGGGATTTTCGCATGTTATTCAAATCGGAAATGTAAAATTAGATTTTTATCCAAAAACATATACTTTAATTAAAGAAAAAGCTGAAAATTCCGATGTTATGTGTGCTGATGATTTAACTGCAGACAGAATGCGAACTGAAATTGATAAAGCTGCGCAGGAAGGTGATACTTTGGGCGGTAAATTTGAAGTTATTTTTGGTAATTTGCCGGTAGGTTTAGGTTCTTATGTTCATTGGGACCAGACTCTGGATGGCAGAATCGCTCAGGCAGTTATGAGTATTCCTGCAGTAAAAGCTGTTGAAGTTGGAGCGGGAGTTGATGCAGCTTATTTGCGTGGGTCAAAAATGCATGATGAGATTTTTGTTGACAGAAATAAATCTGTTTATAGACAAACGAATAATGCGGGCGGAATTGAAGGAGGTATGACTAATGGTGAGACCTTGGTTATAAAAGGTACAATGAAACCTATTCCGACAATGAAAAAGTCATTGGCGACAATTGATTTAAAAGATAAATCCCCAGCGTCTGCTCATTTTGAGAGGTCTGATGTTTGTGCTGTTCCGGCATGTTCTGTTGTTGCTGAAGCAAAAATTGCTATTATATTAGTTGATGAGTTATTAACTAAAATTGGCGGAGATAATTTAGCTGAAATGAAGGCTCATTATGGAAACTAATATTATTTTAGTTGGAATGCCTGCATGCGGAAAAACAACTGTTGGCAAATTATTGGCAGATAAATTATATGATTATACTTTAATTGATACTGACAGTTTTATAGAGAAAACTTCTGGCATGAGTATTAAGGATATTTTTGCAAAGTATTCTGAAGATTATTTTCGAAAGCTTGAGTATGATGCGATAAAGTTGTTATGTAACGGTAATCGAAAAATTTTATCTCTTGGTGGTGGTGCTTTTGAAAATCCGGATAACAGGGCTACTCTTTTAAAATATGGTAAGGTTTTTTATTTGAAATCTGACCTTGATGTATTATATTATAGAATATCAAAGGACAATTCCAGACCTTTGTTAAATAATGAAAATCCACGTCAAGCTCTTGAAATGCTCTATAAAAAACGTGAAGAAAATTTTAATAAAGCTCATTTTGTTGTGGATACCGACAAATTAAGCGAAAATGAAATTGTAGATATAATTTTAGGAAGTATGTATGAAACAAATCCTCAAAGTTGATACTGGTAATTACGATATTGAAATATCAGATGATAAATTTTCTCAACTTATAGATGAGGTTTTGGATTTCACAAAAAATCAAAAACGACTTTTTGTTGTTTCCAGAAAAGTTTATAATTTGTATAAAGATATTTTAAACTTGTGTGAATGTGAAGTCTTAATATTAAATGATGGCGAAAAAGAGAAAAATTTTAAAAATTATTTAAAAATAATCAAGACTGCAACTCAAAGGAATTTGTCAAGAAATGACGTGTTAATAGCATTAGGAGGAGGTGTAATTGGTGACATAACCGGTTACGCTGCATCAACCTATATGCGAGGCATTGATTATATTCAAATCCCGACGACATTATTATCGATGGTAGATTCTTCTGTTGGAGGAAAAACTGCAATTGATTTTCAATGTGTAAAAAATTTAATTGGAGCGTTTTATCAACCTAAAAAAGTTTTTATTAACATTAATTTTTTAAATACTCTTGATAAACGTCAGTACTTATCGGGTCTAGGAGAGGTTGTAAAGTATGCTTTTATTGAAGACAATTGTGGTTACAAGCATGCACTTTTCTTCTTTGAATATTTAACACTATGTTGTGAAAAACTTTTAGAAAAAGAGCCAATGACTCTTATGCGAGTTATTGAATACTGTTTAAATCTAAAAATTGCTGTTGTTAATCAAGATGAAAAAGAAACAGGACTTCGTAAAATATTAAATCTGGGACATACCTTTGGTCATGCAATAGAATCAAAGGGTAAATATCGTAAATATACCCATGGAGAAGCTGTTGTTCAAGGGTTATTTTTTGTTTTTAATTATGCTTATAAAAACAATTTAATTAGTTATTCGTACTACAAACTTTCAATGGATTTGTTGGAAAAATACGGGTTTAAAAAAGCTAAATTTAGCTATAAACAGGATGAACTTTTGGAAATAATGAAAAAAGATAAAAAGGCCTCTACAGACAAAATAACTTTTATTATTCCTTGTGATAAGAAAAAGGTTCAGGTTGTAAAAATGTCACAAGAAGAAGTTTATACTATGTTTTAGAATAAATTATCTCCTGTCTTAACGTCAAGTTTTATATAATTAGCAGTAAACGGTCTGTTATATTTTTTATAATGATTAAGGTTTGACATTTTTAAAATTTTACCATCTCCGCAAATTACGGATATTGTTTTTGTTTTATAATCAGTAAAAGTTATAGTTCCTGCTGAATTATATTGAGTGTTGTTTTCTTCGATTTGTGTATGTTTAACTGAGGGGGTTAAAGCTGTAATATTATGGTAAAAATATGCTTCGTCCCAAGGGTGTGCCGCTCTTATCAGTGCAAGATTTTCTTCTGCAGACTTATTAAAATCCAGTTGTAAATCTTTAGGATGTGAAAAATAAGACATTTTATCTTCATTTTGTTTTAATGGAATTATAATATCTTCATTTAATGCGTTTAGCAGTTCGCAAGCAACTCCTCTGGCTGTAAGAACAGTTCTTTGTTTTAGGCTTTCTCCGGTATCAGAAGGGAATATTTTAATTTCTTCTTGTGCAAGAATAGAACCTGTATCAAAATTATCATCAATTAAATGAAATGTTATTCCTGTAGTCTTTTCCATGTTTTTTAATACCCAAAAATACGGATTGGGACCTCTATATTTTGGTAATAGAGAAGGATGAGCGTTTATTGTTGCTATTTTGGGAATATCATATGTTTCTTTTTCAAATTTTTCTCCCCAAGACCCTATTAAAATAATATCAGGGTTAAGTTTTATCAACTCTTTTCGGAATTTATCTGAATTAACACTTTTTGCCTTGATTTCAGGTAAATTATAGCTTTTTATGTAATTGTATTCGACTGACGGATTAAAAACGTCTTTTAACCATTTAGTAAAAGAATTGTATTTAACTGTTTCTTTTCTTAAAACTCCTACTATATCGCATTTTGCATCTAAAGATGCAGCAATAAGGTTTGTGAACATTGTCCCGTAACCAACTATTACAACTTTAAGCATTCCAAAACATCCTTTTCTATTTGCGTCTTTAAGGCTTCTAAATCGTTGAATTTTATTTCATTTCTTAATCTTGAAACTATTTCAACTCTCAGTTTTTTATTATATAAATCAGCTTTAAAATTTGGGATATGAACTTCAATAAGTTCATCTAAGCAATCTGTAGAAGGTCTGATTCCAAAATTCATTATTGCAGGCTTATTTAATGCTTTTACAAGATATACTCCGTAAGGAATTTTTACTATTTTTGAGGGGTATTTCATATTGGCTGTCGGGAAGCCTAATGTTCTTCCGATTTGAGAGCCTTTAATCACTAATGATTCTATAGAAAAATTTCGACCTAAAAAAGAGTTTGCTTTATCAATGTTACCATTTGATAAAAAATCTTTTATTTTAGTAGAACTCACAATCTCATCATTAATTTTAGTTGGTGGGGTACATACATACTTAAAACTTGTAGCATGTTTTTTAAGAAAATCAGGATTACCGGTTCTGTTAAAACCAAACGTATGATTAAACCCTGTTGTAATTGATTTTGGTGCTAAACTGTTTACTAATAAATCTAAATACTCTTGTGCACTTAAACTTGCTATTTCTGCAAAGTTTTGTTCTACAAGAAAATCAATTCCAAAGGATTCTAAAAGCTTGTAGTTATCAGTTCTCGTGTAAATATAATTGTAATCTCTTTTAAAATATTCAGCAGGCGAATTTGAAAAGGTTATCAAAATTCGAGGATTTTTTGCAGAATTCTTGATTACTTCTTGATGTCCCAAGTGAATACCATCAAAAAAACCCAGTATTAAAGAGCTTCCTTTTGGTAAATTTGATAAATTTGATACAATTTCCATCTTTTAATTAAGCTATTATATCAAGCTTACCTTTCTCTATTTGACAATTACAAAAATTGTGCCATTCAAAAATATCATTAAATGATTTTGTTGATGAAACGTATTTTTTTTGTTCGTTAGCGAAAGTGTTTTTATTAGTTTCAATAGATACTTGATCTTCAAAACCTTTAGTATTAACACACCCGTTTGTATTTGAAAAATTAGCAAATTGAGCATTACTTGCAGTCATTGCTGAAACTAACATTAGCACCTCTTTCCTAACTTAATGATATCACGGTACATCTAATTAAGCAATCTTTTGTTTCTCTTTATAGATACAAGCGGTTTTAAATATGTTTTTCAATATTTGTTATAATTGAAGTTTTTGGCATTAATCCGACAAGACGTTCTGCGACTTCACCGTTTTTAAAAACCATTAATGTCGGTAACCCGCTAACTTGATATTGTTTTGCCATTTCAAGGTTTTCATCGGTGTTAATTTTTGCGAACTTGATTTTATTATTTAATTCATTTTCAACTTCTTCTAATATCGGAGCAAGTTTTCTGCAAGGTCCGCACCAATTAGCAAAAAAATCTACGACAACAACTCCGCTTTGAGCCAAAACTTCTTGTTCAAAATTTTCAGAATTAATTTCTAAAACCATATTAATACTCCTATAAAATTCTCCATATAATTTATATTACCATATATTATTTGTTCATGCTATCATGGCATTATAGGAGTATTAAGAGTATTCAAGGTTAACCCTAAAGGATTATATATGCCAAGAAAAAAAGAAATTGAAATTGTTTTAGATACAGAGACTACCGGTTTAGACTATACAAGAGAGAGAATGATTGAGTTCGCTGCGGTGAGGTTAGAAAACGGAAAAATTAAGGATGAGTTTCAAACCTTAATAAATCCGAATCAACATATAAGAAAGTCTTCAATGGCGATTCATGGTATAACACAGGAAATGGTGGAAGATGCCCCTACCGAAGAAGAAGTTTTACCTAAAATCTTGGAGTTTATAGGTGATTACCCGATAGTCGCACACAATGCAATATTCGATTATTCTTTTCTCAATGAGGCTAAGCTTCGTATGTATGGTGAAAAACTTGAAAATGCAAGAATTGATACTCAAATGATGTTCAAAGAAGTTGCTCCTGATTTAGAATCACATGGTTTAGAAGCTTTAACAAATCGTTTTAATGTAGAATTAAATAATCATCATAGAGCAATGGCTGATACAATGGGATTAGCATTAGCTTATCCAAAGCTTAAAAAACTTTATTTGCAAAAGCTTGATTGGCAGAAAAAACAATTACCAAATGTGGATTATTTGTTTGACAGATATTTAAGAATTCAACAAAGTATTGCAACAATGCAAGCTGAGTTGCAAGATTTAAAGTCTGTATTTAAATTGCATTTTGAATTGGGAGGTGAACCGTTAGAGGCAGAAACAGGTGAAATTATGGTTTATCAATCAAAGCAATCTTTTGGGTATGAGTTTAATGACGTAAAAGAAGTTTTGGAAAATGTCGGAGCGTTAGAAAAAGCAGTAAAATTGAATAATGGTTTTATTGATAGATTGTGTAACGGATTAAGCTTGTCCGAAGAGTACAAGCAAATTATTCGTGATGCTCGTCAAGAATTGTCTGAAACCAGAAATATTCAGGTTATTAAACCATGCAGATAGTAAATAAAAAAGATATTCCCTTAGAACTTGTTTTAGAAATTGAGAAAATTTCAAATTTGGGTTATGGTATTACAAAATATAATGGCTATGTAATTTTTGTTGAAGGTGGTTGCCCCGGGGATGTAGTAAAAGCTAAAATCGGCAAAAAAAATAAATCATTTGCAAATGCTACAATTCTTGAAATAATAAAACCTTCAGAATACAGGGTTATGCCGTTATGCCCGATGCAAAAAGTTTGCGGTTCTTGCCAATTACAATACATAGATTATAATTGCCAGCTAAAGCTCAAACGAGAAATTGTAGTTGATACTATGCACTCTATTTATGGAAATGAAGTAGAAGTAAGAGATACAATTCCAAGTCCGAAAGAAATTGCATATCGCCATAAAGTTCAATATCCGATTTCGCAAACACGTGATTCCAAAAGAATATTAGCCGGATATTATAAACAATCATCGCATGAGTTGGTTAATATTAAATACTGCCCGATTCAACCAGAATATTGTGATACAATTGTTGAATTTATCAGAAATGCTGCGTTTGACTCTAAAGTAAGCGGTTATGAGGAAAAAAAGCACGCAGGTGATTTGAAACATGTGGTGATAAGGTCCTCTGCTTATAATGGTAAAAATCTGGTTTGTTTGGTGATTAATTCTCCAAAATTATTGGACAAAGTAAAGCTTTTAGCAAAACGTATATATAATGAATTAGAAAATATCTCAGGTGTTTGTGTAAATCTTAATCCCGCTAAAACAAATTTAATTTTAGGAAAAGAAACTATTTTGCTTGAGGGAGAATCTTTTGTTGAAGAAAAGCTTTGCGATAAAATTTTTAAAATTGGAGCTGATACCTTCTTTCAAATTAATCCTTATACTGCAGATAATATTTTTAAATACATAAAAAAATACATAAGTGAACATTATGACAAACCCTTGATTATGGATGCTTATGCCGGTATTACAACATTTGGTATTTGCCTGTCGGATATAGCAAAGAAAGTTGTAAGTGTTGAAGAGGTTAAATCTTCTGTGGACTTAGCTTCTAAAATAATTAAAGAAAACGGAATAAAAAATGTTGAATTGCATAATATGGATGCCGGTAAGTTTTTTGAAAAAGAATTAAATACAAAAGGTCGTAAATTCGATATTACAGTTCTTGATCCGCCAAGAAAGGGTTGTAGTGAAGAAAGCTTGGATTATGCATTAAAATTGACAACAAAACAAATTATTTATGTGTCTTGTAATCCTGCGACTCTGGCAAGAGATTTAAAATATTTAGTAAACAAAGGTTGTTCTGTAGAGTTTATTCAGCCTTTTGACATGTTCCCGCATACTTACCACATTGAAAGCGTTGCGATAATAAATCTTCCTTAATAAAACTTAATCTATTGGCAATTTTTACAACGATGAGGTTTTAATATAGTTATATAAGGATTTGGGATTATAATATTGATTAGTACAAACGTTGAATTAAATAATATACAACTTTTAGGCTTGAATGCCGCACAGACTGCTGTTGCAGAATCATCGTCCAAACAAGATGTTTCCGCTCAAGAAGACAATAGTGACGCTGCAAAAGTTGATTTGTCCGATTCTGTAAAAGGCGAATTTAATCAAGTTTTAACCAAAGAAGATTTGATAGTAAAAAAAATCAATTCAGCTCAAACTATATATGACAATTTGAAAGAAATTCGATTAGAGTTGGCAGGTTTGATGAAAACTTTACGTGATAAAGATACTACAGATACTGTTGATAAAATAAAAGAACTTGATGAGAAATCAAATACCTTAATCGATAAAACTATCAATGTAATAAAGAAAAATGATACTTATGGTTTAGTTAATACTAATTATTTAAGTAAAATGTTTGAGAGTTTGGGTAGTTTGAAAAAACTAAATTTAGATGAAATTAATTATTTGGATAAGCTTTCTTTTATAGTGGAAAAAGTTGGTGTAAATCAAACAAATTACTCAACTGCTACAGAGAATTTATATAATGAGTTTGCAAATAATTCATCATCTTTAGTTCCAAATAATACTCAAATAATTGACAGTAAAACAATGCAAGGCATTATAATAAATAATTATAACGAGGCGCTGGTATCTTCAATGTCAAAATTAACACCGGATGTCGTTCAAAGATTATTAGAAAACAAATAAAAAGACCTCGTCAATCGAGGTCTTTTTGTATTGGACTATTTCTCTTCCAGTTGTTTTTTGATAGCATCTAAAGCTTCTTCTTCTGTAGCATAGTCCTCAGGTGTTCTTATAACCGTTCCGTCCGGTTTTGTAGCAACACCTTTGTAGCGACCATCAACAGTTGTACATTTAATTTTTGTACCGTTGCTTCTGATTTCGCCGGTGTTTTTTATTACAGCAACATCGGCCGCTTTAATCTCTGATTCTGAGAGATCTTTTCTGGTTATTTTATCGTCTTCAAATAACTTATCCGGAAGATATAAGTCTTTTGGTATTACGTTATCAGAAAGTTTTATACCGTTTATATATTTAATAGCGCGTACAATTTCTTTGTAACTATGTTCACTACCGGCATACATCGCCGCAATACCTTGCCAAGTATGCTTGTTTCCGTTATGATAGTTAGCTTCTGGACAATCCTGGTACCCTGGTATATGCTCAGTTCCATATTTGTTTTGAGGTTTTGGAGTTTCTTTTGGTTTTGCCGGAGGAGGCGGAGGGGTATTTTCTTCAGGAGTTTTTTCAAGTTTTTTTGATATTTCTTTTTGTTTTTCTTGAAGAGTATTAAAACATCCGATTGCAAACTCATGACTGGATAGCTTACTTTCAGAGCCGGCTATTTTATCTAAGAGGTTTTTGAAGCCTACTGAATCCCAAGTCGTAGTAGTTGTACCGTCCTCATTTGTGATTGTATTTTGGAACATTTTGGCTAATTCTTTTAAAGCAGCTTTTTGTTCAGCATTCATTCCTCTTTGGCTATCAACACGTTCGTTGTACGTATCCAAGTCATTGACATCAAATTGTGTAACGTCAATTGAAAATTCGTGTTCGACCATTGAAAAGGCATTATAAACAAAATTTAAGACTGTAGTAATGAGAACTGTTTTTAATGCAATGACCCCAGCCCTATCTGAAATTGCATCAGCTACAGTTATATCGCTATTTGTAACACCGGATTCGCTATAAGGTTTTTTTGCATAAATCTTAAAACCATCTTCCGTAAATCCAACATAGACATCATCGCTAAAAATGTCATATCCTTGCTCTTGAAGTTGATCTAAGATATTTTTTCTATTTACCTTAACATCTGCGCCATTAATATTTAAGGTTAAATCAATTTCTTCATTACCAAATACATTTATCATTGGTCTAAATGATTCTGAAAAAGCAAATTGAGAGCTTAATAATGGTGCAATATAGTTAAATAAGTTTCCGAATGTTGAGTTCCATGCTATTTTTGGCAGATTTCGACCAACAAATTTGTAGCCAGCAAATTCGATTAATTTAATAGCATCCTCTTTTGAGATCTCAGTATTGCTTATTCTACTAAATTCTTCGGCTATATTATGAACCTCGGAATAAGGGATTTCGTCATCTAAATGCGCTGTATTATTGGCTCCAATATACTTTTCAATAACATCTGATAATTTAGAAATATTATATGTATTAGTGTTTTCATTTTTAGAAATCAGAGTTCCGATTAGTTTTGGCAAGACACTATCGTCTTTTACCGCAGATTTCAGATCTTTAAGAGTGTATTCTTCTTTTTTTCGTAGATTTACATTGTTTTCTATTCCAATAGCGTTTGCATAAGCCATTGCCGGAGAGGCTTCAAAATTAACTAGTTGTGTGACAGTTCTGTCTCCCGTTCTAACAACTTTCTGAGCATACTTATCATAATCACCGTCTTTTTTCATTTCCTGTTTGGCAGCTTTTTTTATAGCCTTACCTGTTGTTGGAGTATTTTCATCAGGATTTTCTTCTCTTTGTGCTGCCATTGCAGACCAATAATCATTTCTTGCATCAGCTCTTACGTCAGTTTTTTCTAGCAAACTTATTAGCCCTTGATTATAATAAGTCATTGCGTCTTTTTCAATAGACTGTTTTCCGTCCGGTCCCCAATAGTTTTGATAATAAGACCCTTGGAATTCTTTTGCACTATTAAGCTCAGCAACAGCTTCTGTACGAGATTTACCTGATTCAATTAATTCTTTATATTTATTTTGGAGTTTAGTAAATTCTATACTTTTTTGATGATCATCAGCTAATTTGACAAATTCTTCTAAAACATCTAATTTAAAATCTTTCAATTTATCATTACGTTTAAGATCTAATTTATCTTTAACTTGTTTATAAAGTTTTATTACATCATTTCTGGATTCGTATTTGAAATCTTTCATCACATTAGCAACTTCATCTACAGCAACTAATAGTTGATTGTAATATTGTTTATCAATGAGTCCGTTTCTTTTTTCTAAGAACTCTGTTTTTAAATTCTTCGCGAATTCTTCCCAATTAGGATTTGCGGCAAAAGCTACCTTAGAACTTTCTAGGGATGAAAGTATATCGTCTTTCATTAATTTCGCATCTTTTCTCGAAGGATCTTTCGTTTCCTTTAGATTTGTATTGGTTTTTGTTATTTCATTTGCATATTTTTTAGCAAACTCTGCTCCAAAGATTTCAGCAACTTCCGCCTCTGATTTTTTTGCGTCATTGGCTTTAATCATTATGTAATATTCTTCAAAAGCTGAGTTGATTTTGCCGTCTTTGGTACCATAGTCATAGCTGTCAGCAGCTTCGGCCCATTTTTTCCAATCGCCTTTTAATTTTGATATATCTATTTCAAAACTCATAATATAGCTCCTTATTCAGCCTTTTTGTTACCATTTAAATCATATAAGCCGTCAGGTCTGTTTATATAGACCTTTCCGTCAATAAGAACTTTTTTACCGCTTCTTTGTTCAGTACTAACATTTGTTATTCCTGTTTCATTATCGTTTCTGCGAGCATTAACACCAAAGATATTATCTAAATCTTCAACAATATCTTCGTTACTTGTGTCACCGGAGCCGCATTCACATTTACATACCAATTCTTGATTTTGGATTGCATCCAGAATGGCTTGTAGCATTTCCATTAATTTTTCACCGTCAACATCGCAATCACAATTTCCATTTTGGATTCTGTCTGCTAAATCGTTTAAGTGCTGAATAATTGTATCCCTTTGATCTGCAGCAGTTTTGTTTGAATCTTCAACCCCTTGTTTAAAGGTTTCCAGTATAGAAATTATTACTTCTTGGTTTGCGATAATATTGCCAAGTTTTTCACCATTTTCACCGGTCAAGGCTTTAATATCTTTTAGTAACGCTTCTAAACTTGATACGTCAATCGGCAACGGTAAGTTTTCAAGCTTATTAAGAACAGCTTGGAAACCTTCTTTGTTTGCATCTCCGTTAGCCTTTACCTGTTCTGTTAAAACATTTATAGCAGCTGTGTTTTTAGCAATTGCATCAAGAATTTCTGGTCCATATTTTTCAATAGCTTCGAGAACTTTTTGAATTAAAGCATTGTTTTCACCCATACCGGATATGAGAGTCTCATAAGCAGTTTTATCTTGTTCATTACCGGCTTTTACTAATTCAAGCATTTCTGCCATCATTTCTTCAAGTTTTGAGAAATCGACAATAACTGTTGTATCCCCACCATCTGAGCCTATTTGTAAATCTCCTAGACGTTTATAAATTTTGGCTAAATCATCAACTACTTCGTCACCAAATTGTTTTACATATTCCAGAATTTGTTTTGCAACTTCAGTGTTTTCACCCACGGCTTTGAGGAGTGCTTCAAAACCAGCCTTGTTTTCATCACCATTTTCCTTTAATTGTTTTAATACTAAATTTAGTAAATCTTTAATTTCAGCATCAGAGACTTCACCGGCTTCTTGGTTTTCATAGATTTTTGCAAGGCTAGCTAAAATCTCCGGCCCGAATTTATTAACAGCTTCTAAAATTTGCTGCGTAACTTCAGTATTTTTACCCATAGCATCAAGTAGGGAATTAATACCTTCTTTGTTCTCTACCCTTCCCTCTTTTACTTCATCTAAAAGCTGCTCCAATAAATTTTCTAAAGGCTTAAAGTCAACTACAACTGTTGTATTGCCAGAACCACCCTCAAATTTTGCAAACTGGTCAAAAATAAGTGCAAGTTTTTCCAGAACACCATCACCTAATTTTTCAACAGCTAAAAGAATCTTTTCGCTAAGAGTTGTATTATTGTTAACTGCTTGTAATAATTTGTCGAATCCTGATTCCATAAGTTTGCCATTTTCTTTTGTGGCATTTAAAATCTTTTCAGAAAGTTCTTTGTTTTTAGAAG
>JAFQNY010000042.1 GCA_017395765.1 bacterium | reverse complement strand
TCCTAAAAAAATAAATTGCTATTATAATTTTATAAAAAATCAAAATTAATATATTGTCTAACTTAGTTAGGGTTATGAAATATTTATCTATGAATTATCTTATAATTAACAAATTTATAAGAGGTAAAACTATGAAACAAATAATACCGGAAAAAAGTTCTGAAAAGGTGTCAAAATTTTTGACAAAAAATTCATTACATAAAAGAGATTTTGCAGAGATGATAGGTGTAACGCTTTCGTATGTCTATAATTTAATTGATGAGACAGTCCCTTTTTCAACCAGAGGAACAACTATAGAACGTATCGCTACGGTAATGGATATCGAACCGGAGGAGTTTGGTGAATATCGCATTCCGCAAGAACCGATTTTAGTGGATGAATCTGTTGAATTAATTAAAGATTATTTAAAAGAAAATAAAATGAGTGTGGTGTCTTTTTTAAAATCGTTTCCACGTAAAAAAAGATTGGATATTGTAGATATTTTAAGAGGAGCATTACCTTTGCCGATTGATTTTAAAGAGTTAAAATTAATTGCTAAGACTCTCAATATGTCTGATGACGATGTTTATTCAATTTGGGAAACCCGTTTGAAACAAGTTCTTGAAGCTGCCGGCATGAATATTTATTCAAACGCTGCTCTGGTAAATGTCATGTTCGATTGTGCTAAAAAACATTTGTTAACTCAAAATAATTAATCTTTAATTTGAAAAATACATTTAACACAATGAGCCTTTGGTTGTAATACAATATTGTCTTCTAAATCTTGCATTCTCGCAATCCGTGTAATCAAAGGCTCTCCGCACATCGGGCATTTTAAATTTGTTTCTCTTCGTAATATTTGAGATTTAATAATTTCAATTTCTTCATCTGAAACTGTCTTAAACTCGTATGAACGTTCATATTGTTTTATTTCTGAGGGAGAACATTTTAAAACTTTTGCAAGTTTTTGTCTTTGCGTAACTGATAAAAACAATTCTTTTCCGGATTCGATGTCTTCAAGCACTTCTATTGGAATGTTTGCTCTGTCAGATAATCCGTATATTGAATAACCGGCTTTCTCACGTTTTGTTTGTATAAATTCTGCTAAGCTTGTCATATAAGTCCCTAATCTCTAAAAATAGTCTGTTCTCTATCCGGTCCGACTGATATTATACCGATAGGAGCTCCGATTAAGTCTTCAACTCTATCGATATATTTTTTTGCATTTTCCGGTAAGTCGGAATAATGTCTTATTTTGGTAAGGTCAGTTTTCCATCCCGGTAATGTTTCATAAATAGGTTCTAAGTATTTGTGTATAAAAACATCGGTAGGATATGAAGTGTATATTTTATCGTTTCTGCAATCTTTGTAAGCTACGCAAACTTTAATTTCATCAAAGGTGTCGAATACATCAATTTTAGTTAATGCAACATTTGTTATTCCGCCGACGAGAACAGCATATTTCATAATGACTGCGTCAAACCAGCCGCATCTTCTCGGACGACCTGTTGTAACTCCGAATTCATGCCCGATTTCTTGTATTTTTTTACCTGTTTCATCAGTAAGTTCACTAACGAACGGGCCTTCTCCGACTCTTGTTACATAAGCTTTTGAAACACCTACTACTTCTTGAATCATTGTCGGGCCGTAACCGCTACCAGTGGCAGC
>JAFQNY010000041.1 GCA_017395765.1 bacterium | reverse complement strand
GAATTTGATTTTACTCAATATGATTATGTAATAGATGCTATTGATACGGTTTCAAGTAAGATTGAGTTGATTATAAAATCTAAAGAAGTCGATTGTCCGATAATTTCTTCAATGGGAACCGGAAATAAAATTTATCCTGAAAAATTTGAAATTGCGGATGTTTATAAAACTTCGGTTTGTCCTCTAGCACGAGTAATGAGGACAGAATTAAAAAAACGAGGTGTAAAAAATTTAAAAGTTTTGTATTCGAAAGAAAATCCGATTAAAAATTCTGAACAAATCGGAAAAATTGTTCCTTCCAGTATATCCTTTACTCCGCCGGTGGCAGGTATGATTATTGCCGGTGAAGTTGTCAGAAGTTTAATATCTTGGAATAAGTAGTTAAGATTTGGTTTTATCATTTAATTGTAAATAAATCTTTACAATAATGATGACATTTGAAAAATCTTCTTGTATGATAAAACCATGGAATCAAGGGAAAAGGAGTATGTTCGTGACCAATAAGAAGATTCAAACAGTATATCCTGCACAAAGTGCATTTTCTAGTGAAGACGATGCTTTTACTGCACTTTCGACTTCAGCGCTGTTAGCTAAAAGTTCAGTCCCTTATTCTCACAGACGTGTAGCGGATAATTATGTTATTATAAAACGTGTGTACAGATTTCAAGCTGTTCAGAGCAGAATATCTAATGCAGAAAGACAATTGTTGCAAAAATATGATTTTAATACATTGGAATTTTCAACAATTAAACAAATAAATGAGGAATTGGCTTATTTGAAAAAATGGTCAACTTCTTCAAATAATGAGTTGAGAAAAGATTCTGATATGTTATTACAGATTCGTTGTAAAGAACTTAAATTTTTAGTAGCAAGTCGTTATGCATCTATAACTGACGAACTTTATAACGGATATAAAGCTTTAGAAAGATATTTTGAAGAAATTTCTAAGTTTTATTCGCCTGTAATTTAGTGGCAAATTTTATTTTTAGATGTTTTATAATAATTATGTAAGGACTTATTATGCAAATAACATCTTTAAATAATAAAAATTTACAAAATAATTCCGTTTTGGCTTTAGGTTTTGGAAAATCCGGAAATGATTATTATTCTACCAAACAAAAAGTTGTTGTCGGTGCAACTACCGCTTTGGGAGTGGCAGCAAGTTGTGCTTTATTGGCAAAAGGTGCGGGCTATTCGTTAGCTCCCAAAAAAATGTTTAAAAATTTGCAAAATTCATATTTATCAAAGGTTAAATATGATGTAAAAGAAGTAATTGCAATAGGTGCTGGGAGTTGTTTAGGAGGACTCGCCGGCGGATATCTGATTGATAAAAACAAAGTTAACAGAAAAGCTAAAAACAGAGAAGCTTTAATGCACTTTGGGAATATTTCTATTCCGATTTTAACAGTCGGAGTTTTGGTTGATAAAGTTTTTGAAAAATCAGGACCTATACAAAAGGCTGTGGCAGGTTTGACCGGAGTAGTTGCCGGAATTTTTCTTGCTAATATAGTTATGAATAAAATTTGCAATGTTTTATTTCAAGATAAATCTAATGAACGTGGAGTTGAGTTAACAGACTTACCGGCTCATATGGATGACGCAGTCGTTGCTACAGGTTTAATATTCCCAAAATCAAAATTTATTCATTTCTTAGGACGAATTATTCCTTTAGCATTAATGGTTGCAGGAAACGAAGTCGGTACAAAGACTATAGAATAATAAAAAAAACGGGACTTTTTTAAGTCCCGTTTTTTTCTATTCTATACAAGCCCCAGAGCTTTTTTGTACCATGAAAATGATTCAAGTTCAGAACCATTAAATGTTGTTTTTATTTGTTGTTTTTTTAAATAATTTTCAAATTCATCATTGAAAGCAGATTTAACTGTTTTTTTTGTTTCTGTTGCGGTAACGTTCATGCCCGTTCCTCCTATATTATAAAGTAACACACTATATATATTTAACGCCCTAAGGCTGGTTTTACAGTTAATTTCTACTACTATTAATGGTCTTATTTTAGCATAAAAATGAGGCCTTTGCAATGAAATTGTTAAGAAATATTATCAATTGAAGAAAAATTATTCGAAAGTATTATGTGCTATTAATTCTTTTTGATTAAATTGTGGAATATTGATTTGCCCATATGTTTAGTGTATCGTAAATAAGTAATAGATAATTAGGAGTTGGGAATGAGTATGTACAATGTCGCAATTATTGGTGCCGGACCGGCGGGGATTTTTACTGCGCTTGAAATAACCAAGCTAAGGCCTGAATGGAAAGTAATACTTGTTGAGAAGGGACAAAAAATCGAAAAAAGAATTTGTCCTATACGTAACGGTTCTCCGAAATGTGTTAATTGTAAGCGATGCGGTTTGCTTTGCGGATGGGGCGGAGCCGGAGCTTTTTCTGACGGTAAATTGACCTTAACTCCGGATGTTGGCGGTCATTTAATTGATTATATGTCCAGAGAAAAAGTTGAAGAATATATTAAATACGCTGATGATATGTACTTAGAGCACGGTGCTACCGATGAAGTTTTCGGTACTGATATGGAAACTTTCAGAGAAATTGAACGTCAAGCAAATTTAGCTGAGTTGAAATTAGTTCATTCTCCGGTGCGTCATTTAGGAACTGAACGTAGTTTAGATGTTCTTAAGCATATGCAAGATTATTTAGATGAGAAAATTACTATTTTGAATAATGTATCTGCTCAAAGCTTGATTGTTGAGTGTGAACAAGTTAAAGGTATAGTGTTAGATAACGGAGAAACTATTAAAGCTGAATATACAATTATAGCTCCCGGAAGAGAGGGTGCGGATTGGTTAACTCAAGAATTTGCAAAAAATAAAATCGGTATGGTTAATAATGCAGTAGATATTGGCGTTCGTGTTGAATTGCCGGCTCCTGTTTTTGCACCTTTAACAGATAAATTATATGAATCAAAATTAGTTTATCATTCACCTACTTTTGGGGATGAAGTTCGTACGTTCTGTATGAATCCTAACGGAGAAGTTGTTCAGGAAAATTATAACGGTATCTCTACCGTTAACGGACATAGTTATGCGAATATAAAAACTAAAAATACAAACTTTGCGCTTCTTGTTAGTAAAAAATTTACAGAACCTTTTAAAGAACCAATTGCTTATGGTCAACACATTGCAAGTTTGGCTAATATGTTAGCGGGAGGAATTCTTGTTCAAAGGTTTGGAGACTTACTTGACGGAAGAAGATCAACTCCTGACAGAATAAAATCAAGTATAATAGAACCGACTTTAACTTGCGCAACTCCTGGGGATTTGAGCTTAGTTATACCATACAGACAAATGAAATCTATTATTGAAATGTTGTTTGCCTTGGATAAAATAGCTCCGGGTACAGCTTCAAGATATACTCTTCTTTATGGTATTGAAGTTAAATTCTATTCTGCAAGAGTAAAATTAACAAATGAACTTGAAACAGAAGGTGTAAAAAATCTATTTACTATCGGAGACGGAGCCGGTGTAACAAGAGGTTTAATCCAGGCTTCAGCTTCAGGTGTATATGTTGCAAGAACGATTGCAAGTCGAGGTTAGTTAAAAGCTAAAATCAGAACTTTTAAAAGTCGTGACTTAGATAAGATTAAAGTCTCGACTTTTTATATATGGTGGGGTAAATCTGAATAAGCTTGTAGTATTACTTAATAGCGTTCTTTTAGACCTTATTCAGACTTGTAGTCTTTAGACGTTAAAGCGAATTATTACATTTACCCCCTTGTCTTAAACATCAAGCCTGTAGTATTATCTAATAGCGTTCTTGTAGACCTTGTTTAGACTTGTAGTCTTTAGACCTTAAAGCGAATCATTACATTTACCCCCGTGGCACCAAAAGCGCCTGTGCAATCAAAGATTGCTCCGTTCACTTCATGCTGTTCCGTTCACAACGGCGCTGACGTAAAGTTCCGTCCTCAGTTCACCCCTGCCTACGCGTGGCTGAATTCGGACTTTACTCCGAGCTACCGCACCAAAAAAAAGCCCCTGAAAGGGGGCTAAAATTTTGTGTAAGATGTAAGATATTTATAAGAGATGTGTGTTAGATTTTTAATTAAGCGATAAAATTATTACCGAATCTGTTAGCTCCGCAGAAGAAAGATTCTTGCATAACTTGTTGAAGGTTTCTTTTTTTTCTTCTTTTGTTGCCGATAACAGTGTTGCTTATAGCTTCAACAGATTTTTGGTATTGAGAAGTAACAAGAGAGTTGATGTATTTTTGAGAAGTAGTTTCAATGATTTCTT